>NZ_JBQXDJ010000002.1:0-154179 GCF_052601015.1 Chitinimonas violaceus
TGCGTCGAAGAACACAACCGGATACATCGGTTCAAGCGGTCGAGCCTGCCAGGCAGCGACTTCTGTCATGACTTCGTCGGTCACCGAACTGATGAACTCTGGTGAGACTTCAGTGCCATATTGCTCGCGCAAGAAGCCCTGAATCTCACGTACGGTCATACCTCGGGCATACATGGCGACAATCTTGTCGTCGAAGCCCGTAAAACGGCGTTCATGCTTGGGAATCAGCAGCGGCTCAAAGCTGCTGTCGCGATCGCGAGGGACCTCGATGCGGATTGGGCCATCTTGGGTCAGGATGGTCTTGACGCCCCTGCCGTTGCGTTGATTGGTAACGGTGTTGGGTTTAGTGGCGCCGGGTGGATAGCCAAGATGGTGGTTCATCTCGGCCCCCAGTGCCCGTTCGATCAAGGCTTTCTTCAGGGCCGCCGTAGCGGTATTGATGGCCTCCGCGGTCATGGGTCCGTTGCCGAACTGAGCTAGGAGCTCGGCGGGAATTGCCGGCAATTCCACCGGCTTGGCTTTCGGTTTGCGAGGCATACATTCTCCTTGGGAGCATGATATGCCTTGAACACGAAATTACTGACAGACCCTTCAGTTTGCCTTCCTGACTCTTCTTCTGCGGAGAATTTGAACAGGTTCTTAGACTTGAACACGCTCTTGTATAGCAATCAGCTATACCGTTGCTGCTACAGGCCAAACAACCGTCTTACCCGTGAGCTTTGTCGCAAGCAAACTAGCATTGCGCGCCACCAGACCATATATCGACAGCTGTGGGTTGGCTCCGATGGAAGTCGGAAAGACCGACCCATCCATCACATACAGACCATCGAGGTGATGAAACCGGCCAGCGCTGTTTACCACGCCGTCCTCTGCCTTCGCACTCATGCCTGCCCCCCCCATCACATGCGCAGACACAATCCGGGCGCGCAGTCCTTCCAATGGCAGAGCAAGAATGGCTGACTTCGCCTTTGCCCAGCTGGCATAGCCTTCCGCGGCTACATCTTCGTGAATCGGCATGACGTGGGTTGCGCCTGCAGCAAACTGAAGTTCAGCCATGGTGAGATAAGCCTGCCGCACGCCAGCCCACACATAATGACTGATAGGGTAATCCAGCAACGGACTGCCGTCTGATTTCAGCCCCACCGTCCCACCCCGGCTGCCCTCGTGAAATCCATCGCGCAGCAATGCCAACACCACCTGCAACCGATCAAAACTCGCCATCAAACCGCGATGTTTCTCTCCGAACCCACTCATCGTAATCCCCGTCAGCACAGGGTGTAATGGCGGTACTTCCAGCTTATAGCCAATAGGGCCGTCTACCGGCATGGTGTCGAGAAAGTGATCGGAATAGATGCTTTGCGGCGCACCTTGCCACCCCTCCACCTTGGAGGGCATAACAGCGCCAGAGATATTCACGGGGTGTAGAAATGTACGCTTGCCGATCAAGCCACAAGGGTCTGGCAGTTGGGAACGCAGCATCAGCGCTGGTGTATTGATTGCGCCGCCCGCCAGCACCACGGTAGAGGCACGAACCGTCAGCTTCACACCGATGGGATACCGTCCACTTACATCCATAGCAACGCATTCGACCCCTGCTGATTTATCACCTTCCCATAGCGCCCGCTCTGCCCGGCTATGAATCAGCAAGGTTGCGCCCAAACCCAATGCTGAAGGAATCGTGGTAACCAGCATCGATTGCTTGGCATTGACCGGGCAACCCATACCACAGTAACCAAGGTTAAGGCAGCCATTCACATTACGGCGAATCTTGGCCCAGTGAATGCCCAAGCGGTCTGCCCCACGGGCCAGGGCACTATTGTTTGCATTAGGTTCGACCTGCCAGTCGACTATATTCAGGCGCTTCTCGGCACGGTCAAACCAAGGGGCCAACTCCTCTACCGTCAGGTCTTCCAAGCCAAAACGCTTATTCCAATACTGCAAGGTTGTTGGCGGTGTCCGAAAACTGGAGGTCCAGTTCACCACGGTCGACCCACCGGTAGTACGCCCCTGCAGAATCGTGATGGCTTTGTCTTTAGTCTGTCGCCCGGCGGACTCCTGGTAGAGCTGTGGATAGGCATCCGCTTCCTTAAGCTTGAAATGCCGGGAGGCATAGTTCAGCCCCCCCTCCTCCACCATCACTACCCTAAGACCAGCCATGCTCAGTATTTCAGCAGCTATACCACCGCCCGCGCCCGTACCAACGATAACGACATCGGCTTCCAATGTTTGGTCCTGCATCAAGGCTGATGCATCACGCACATCCCACTTGCCGGAAGCCAAGCCTTCGGCAATCAGGTCCTTAGGCATGCCAGTAGCCTTTCACGAATTCGGGTGGGCCTGTATAGCCGATGTCAGCCCAGGCTTGCGGGTTGCCATACCAGGCAGCGAAGATGATTTGATGCAGCGCCTGATAGCCACTGCGTAACAGAGGAAGAGAGGAATAACGCCAACGATTGAGAAAATGGGCGATTTCATCATCGCCGGCTACCGCCCAGGCACTGCTGACACCTGCAACCCAACGACGGGCGAAGCGGTTTGCCAACAAAGCGAGCAGCTCTTCCACCTCGCCTTGCACCAGTTCAGGCAAACCGGAAATAACGGTGTCGCACCCCGCTACTACCGCCTGCAGTGCGGTTTCTCGCTCCGCCTCACCAAAGGGCAACGCCCCTTGAAGCATCACTCGGGCGATTGCCGCAATCGCGGTACGGCTTTCGGCATCGAGTACCTTAAAGTGATGCAGCTGTGATGCTGCATACAATGCATCTGGCTTGAACGGCCCGTAGACAAAACGGGCCAACCCCAACACAGCAGCACCGGCGAAGCCCGTTTGCAGCAATTGACGTCGGGTAAGCATGGCGCATGCCCTAGCGCAACATGAACTTCAGCAGCCGTGCAACCAAAGACCCATAAGGTGGGCGCATCATCCAAATACCGTTGATTCGACTCTGAGCGAAGACAGGCTTCATCTTGGAAAAGGTCTCAAAGCCCTCATGTCCATGGTAGTGCCCCATACCCGAAGCACCGACACCACCAAAGGGCAAGTCATCCTGCCCAACATGCATCACCGTCTCGTTGATGCCGACACCACCAGAAACCGTAGCCGCCAGCATTCTGTTGATACGCTGGTTGTTGTAATCGAAGTAGTACAACGCCAAAGGGCGTGGGTGGGCATTGATATAGTCGATGGGCTCATCCATCGTGCGGTAGGTCAGTACAGGCAGAATCGGACCAAATATTTCCTCCTGCATCACCGTCATCTGGTCGTTCACGTCCAGCACCACGGTCGGCGCCAATTTCCCGGAAGCCGCATCCACTGCTGCAAGCGGTTGCACCTTCGCGCCTTTTTGCTCTGCATCCTGCAAATACCCTTGCAGGCGCGCAAGATGGCGGCTGTTCACCACAGCGCTGTAATCCGGATTTTGCGCCGCATTCGGGTACCACTTGGCTACCACCGCCTTTGCGGCATCGATAAATTCGGCTTGTTTACCTTCAGGGATGAATACGTAATCTGGTGCAACACAAGTCTGGCCGGCATTCAGGCACTTGCCATGCATGATCCGCTCGGCAGCGGTGGCGATAGGGAAATCCGGATGCACTATGCACGGCGACTTGCCCCCCAACTCCAACGTTACTGGCGTCAGATTGGCAGCCGCGGCCCGCATCACATGCTTACCCACCTCGGTAGAGCCCGTAAACAGCAGGTGATCCCAGGTATAACCTGAAAATGACTGGGCTACTTCCACCCCACCGTTCAACACCGCCACCTCGCCTTCATCAAAAGACTCGGCCAGGGCCCGCCGCAACGCCTCGCCAAAGCGGGGGGTGTACTCGGAAATCTTGATCATGACCCGATTTCCCGCCGCCAATGCTGCAGTCAGCGGGCCGATAGCCAAATACAAGGGGTAGTTCCACGGGACGATGACCCCGACCACACCCAGCGGTTGTGGAATGACGGTATTACTGGCTGGCATGAACCAGATCGACACCCCACGCCGTCTGGGCTTCATCCATTTCGCCAACTTGCGGGTTGTATGCTTGATGCCGGCAATACTTGGGAACAGCTCCAGGAGTCGCGTCTCATGCACCGACCGATGCCCAAAGTCTGCGGAGATCGCTGTCGCAAGCGCATCCTGATGTTGCAGGAGTGCGTGCCGCAGCCGGCTCAACCGGCTTAGCCTTATTTCAAAAGCGGGGAATGGTTCGGCAGCAAATGCCTTACGTTGCCGCGTATACAAATCAGCAAGCCGTGCTTTTTCCGCCTGGCTGTCATGGGGTTCGAACATGGCATGCATAGTGCCTCCTCGTAGTCTTCGCACCTGCTTACGATCTTACTGCGCAGCCGTGATCAGGGCTTATGTGCTGCTCTGTGCCACGCTGGCAGCTGCTCGCGACAGATCGTAAACAGGCTCTTATGGTTGCTTATACCTACTTGCTAAACGCCAAGCCGGCAAAGCGGTATAAATCGTTCGAATCATTCTAAAACAGGGCTGTGTTGTGCGGTGGGGCGATTACCCGCTTGTTTATAAAAACCGACAAGCCCTGACATTACGCCAACAAACCTTTGCCAGAATGTTCTGCAGGCAAGAAAAAAGGCTATACCGATAAGTTTTATTTCGACGAAAGGGTTGCTACAGACAAGCCGGCACAAGGATCCGCACGTGTCTGGGTGGGTAGTACAACGCTTTGGTCAAAAGCAACCGGTTCGGCTTGTTCTAACAACCCTACCGATACGGTATCGGGTAACCAGTAAGGCACGCCAATGTCTCGCCGTACATGGCCATTGCCCGCCAACAGCACAACCCCTCTGTTGCCCAGATAGGGCTTAATCGACTCGGCCATTACTACATCGCGCGCAATCTGCGCCTTGGCCATGCTTTCCAGCATCGCCGCTGGCAGCTGCCCACAATGCCCCTTGTCCACGGCTTGCCGCTGTCCATTCAGTACGACACTTGGCAAGTCATCTTTGAGGCCATACTGTGCAATCAGCTGATCTGACAGCGCCGCAGCAAAGCCTTGCTTAGCCACTTTGGCAGCATTCGCACGCGATAAATTGGCCGCCACGATAGGCAAGTTGTACTTAATCGCCAGTGCTAGCACAGGACGGTAGTAGTCCCAGTTCCATCCTTTACCGAAAGGGGCTGCCTCTGCAATCAGGCGGTCGACGTCCACCGGCGGTGTCGCCCGGATTTGATCAAGCACCGTCTGCTTTTCTCGGTCGAACTGTTCCAGGGCAATTGCCGGCCGCCAACCCGCTTCCAATGATTCGCGCAACGCAGCCAAACGAAATGCGTGTACCGCAGCATTGTCGTGCACCTCACCCAACAACACTGCATGCGGGCCTGATAATGCTTTCGATAGCGGCCCAGGAATATTGGGTGCATGCGCACACCCAATCAGATTGGTGCTTACCAATCCCACCGCAAGTAAGAGAAAAGAGGAGGAATGCGACATAGCGACCCTCGATACTTTATTGAGAGTAATTATCAATAAAACCCTGCCCTACGCCAAGCCATGGCAACGCAAGCCAATAGCAGCGACAATATCGGAACTGCCTCAATCTCCCTCCCCCATGCTGATCGACTTCTTTTACCACTTGCGTGATGCCAAGCTGCCAGTTTCAACCAAGGAGCTTTTGACCTTGCTGGAGGCACTGGACTCCCGAGTGGTAAACGGCAGTCTCGACGATTTTTACTTTCTCTCACGTGCCATCCTGATCAAAGATGAAAAGTATTTCGACCGGTACGACCAAGTCTTCGGCCAGTACTTCAAGGGGGTAAACAGCCTGCTGGAGAAATTGGAAACCGCCATCCCTGAAGACTGGCTACATAAGCTGATTGAAAAACAGCTGTCTGAGGAGGAAAAAGAACAGCTGAAAGGTTTGGGCTGGGACAAGCTGATGCAAACCTTGAAGGAACGGCTGGCTGAGCAGAAAGAGCGCCACCAAGGCGGGAACAAGTGGATAGGTACCAGTGGCACAAGCCCTTTCGGCGCCTATGGCTACAACTCGGAAGGTGTCCGTATCGGGCAGAACGAGTCTCGGCATCGCCGCGCAGTAAAAGTATGGGACCAACGGGAATTCAAGGATTTCGACGACACTCGCGAGCTGGGAACGCGCAACTTCAAGGTTGCGTTACACCGCCTGCGCCAGCTGGTACGGCAATCCGAAGCCAATGTGCTTGATCTGGATGCCACTATCCGTGCCACCTCAGACAATGCAGGCTGGTTGGATCTGAAGTTCGCCCAGGAACGGCACAATGCAGTGAAGGTGTTGCTCTGCCTGGATGTCGGCGGATCGATGGATGACCATATCGAAGTGTGCGAGAGCCTTTTTTCTGCGGCGCGCAGTGAATTCAAGCATCTGGAACACGCTTACTTCCACAACTTCTTTTACGAGTCGGTCTGGCGCAACAACCAGCGCCGCAACAGCGAGCGGCTTTCGACCTTCGACTTGCTGCATACCTACCCCAGCGACTACAAGTTGATCATCGTGGGCGACGCCACCATGAGCCCCTATGAGATTGTCTATCCAGGTGGTTCTGTCGAACACATGAATGAGGAGCCAGGCAAGGTATGGCTGGAACGCCTGCTGGCACATTTCTCCCATGCGGTATGGCTCAATCCGGTCGAGGAAGCACGCTGGGGCTATACCGAATCCCTGCGCATTACACGTGAGTTGATGGGGGAAAGAATGTACCCGCTCACACCAGCGGGCTTGGAAGCTGCCATGCGCAAGCTGCAAGCCAGTTGAAGGGTTGGCGGAAACAAAAAACGGCCGGGTAAATCCCCGGCCGTTTTCATTTATGGCTTATCAGGCCGTACGGCGTTCCAGCATATGCACGTTGTCGCCATCAATCGCGATCTTGCGTGGTTTCAAAGCCTCAGGGATCTCACGCACCAGTTGGATATTCAAGAGCCCGTTATCCAACGAGGCACTCGCTACCTTGACATGCTCAGCTAACCGGAAGCGATGTTCGAAGTCGCGGCTCGCGATGCCACGGTGCAAATAGGTGGACTTGGTCTCACTACGCTGTTTGCGGCCGACAACCTTCAGCACATCATTTTCCGCTTCGATATCCAGCTCTGCACGCTCAAAGCCTGCAACCGCCATGGATATCCGGTATTCGTTTTCCGACAGTAATTCAATGTTGTAGGGAGGGTAACTCGGCTGCGCATCGTTGCGCAGTGCCTCGTCGAACATATGGGCCAGGCGGTCATAGCCAATGGCAGAACGGTACAGGGGGGTAAAGTCGTAGCTACGCATGGTGAATATCCTCTGAAAAATCAAGCGATAAGGTTGTTTCGTGAGCCTCTCTTGAGCACCCACATGGGCTAGATAGGTATGGGCTTTTTGGTTTTCAAGCCCCCTCTTGCAAACCGAAAACAAAATTTGTGTAGCCCCCCCTTTTTCATTCACGTAAGCAGTGGCAGCCAAACCGAGTGCTGTTAAGTCCCCTGCCGGCTTTCAGCTCCATCTTCATACGGGTGATACGACACCTAAAGCACCATCAGCATGCGCATTCTTTGTCTTTGTAGGTACGGCTCCGTGCACCGTACTCACCTTACTTTTCAATGAAGCACAGAGCTTCGAACCGGGTCTTAAGTCTAAAGCCAACTATTCCAGTACCTGAAAGTGTCTGCGTTGCGTCTTGCATTTTTTAAATGATAAGCATTATCATTACAACAATGAACTCACGCACACTAACTCTCAACAGATCTGCCGAGCCACGCGCCAAACCAAGAATGGATGTACTTGCGCTATTGCAGGGCCATCAGGAACTTGAGATTGCTCATCGTGGGGAGGTCTATCGCTTGCGCCTTACCCGCAACGGCAAGTTGATCCTGACCAAGTAAGACGTTTTGTATGCGTGATGTTGCACCAATCAAGGCACAGCACCCTATGTACTGTGCGTAACAGTTAGCAGCACCCTTTCCATGACGATGTAGCCAGCCAACCGGTGCCCGCCACTGGCCAGCCAGCGATTTGAGAGTCCCCGCCGCATCCAGGCGGCGGGGCTTTTTTTGGACGCAGAATCTATGACCGGCAACACTCTCTTCACCCGTCTCACTCCCTTGGCCACCGCATTGGCTATCCTGCCTGCTTTTGCAGATACCGCGCTGCCTAGTACCCACTCCCAAGCCCTGCCCAGCGTTTCGATTACCGCAACGCGCCTGCCAAAAGATGCCGATGCAGTAGCGCCTAACGTGGCAGTTCTCCCTCCTGAAGGCAGCGACAAAGGCCGAGTGCATGACATTCAAAGCCTGTTTGTCGACGAGCCCGGCGTATCGGTAAGCCGTGACCCAGCCCGGCGTGGCAATGCCGGCGTAACTATCCGCGGCATCGAAGGCAACCGGGTGCAGATGACCATCGACGGTATCAATCTACCGCAGGTCTATATGGGTGGTGGTGCGGCCATATCCGGTCGTGACATGGTCGAACTGGACAACCTGAGCGCCGTGGAAGTCATCAAAGGGCCTTACTCCGGCCTATATGGTGCCGATGCACTAGGCGGCGTAGTAGCCTATCGCAGCCTGAATATCGAAGACCTGCTGGCCAAGAATGCCACCCAGGGCGGCCGTCTTCGCCTTGGTTACTATGGCGTCGACAACAGTAAACGCGCTGGCGCTGCTGCCGGTATGCGCAGTGGTGCCTTCAACGCATTATTCAATTACACCCGCCGCCAGGGGGAAAACAACAAGACCCAGGGCGACAACGATTCAGCCGGCAGTGCACGTACAACCGCCAATCCCTTGGACTGGAGCAGTGACGCCATCCTGGCCAAACTGGGCTGGGAATTGGGTAATGGCCACAAAATCGGCTTTACCCAAGACAGCTTCCGCCGTAAGAGCGATGGAGACTATCTGAGCAGTCGCGGTGGTGCGGTGTTGTCGCAAACCAGTACCGACAAAGCAAAGCGTGACCGCAGCAGCGTCAGTTACGACTACGGCGCTACCGGCAGCGGCTTGGTTGGTGCACACCTCGGTTTTTACCGCCAAACCGGCAAGAGTATTGAAGACACACTTGAAGGCCGTACCGGCAACATCCGTCGCACTACCAACGCCAGCTTCGAGCAAACCGCCTGGGGACTCGACGGTCAGGTAACGCACCGTTTCGATCAGGGCAATCTGCTCCACACCCTCGTCTGGGGTGGCGACTTCAGTCGCACCGAAACCAGCCGGCCACGGATGCGTACCCAGATCAACCCCAATGGCAGCGTAATCACCACCGTGGGTGGCGAAGTCTTCCCTCAAAAGACCTTCCCCGATAACGACAGCGATCGCCTGGGGCTGTTCGTGCAGGATGAAATCACTTTTGCCTCGGGTATGAGCATTACGCCGTCACTACGCTACGACCGTTACAGTCTGGAACCCAAGACCGACGCAATGTACGTCAACGCCAACCCGAATCCGGACAATGTACGCAAGTCTTCAGACTCGGCCATTTCACCCCGTCTCATGCTCAGCCTACCGTTTAACGAGCAATGGACGGGTTTCGCACAGGTTGGCACTGGCTTCCGCACACCGAATTTCGACGATGGCGTATTGGTGTTCGTCAACCCAGCGCATGGGTATGAAATCCAACCCAACCCCAACCTGAAAGCGGAAACCAGCCGCAGCGCCGAATTCGGGGCCCGTTACCGCAGCAGCACAACCGAATTTTCGGTCACTGTCTACCAGAACCGTTACAAAAACTTCATTGCCTCCACCTTGGTTTCCGCAGTGGACACCAATGGCAATGGTGTTGCCAATGAATTCCAAGCCCAGAACATCGGTCGCGTTCGTATCAGTGGGCTGGAGATGAAGGCTGCATGGCGTATGCAACCCAAGCTGAAGTTACGCGGCGCAATGGCCTACGCCAAGGCGGACGACCTTAGCAGCAACCAGGCTTATGACGCCGTGGAGCCCCTGAATGGCTCGGTCGCGCTGGACTACGACAGCGAACAGTGGGGCAGTACGCTGGCATTACGCGGCGCCAAAGCCAAGAATCGTACCAGCGCCGCCAGCCTGTTCAAGGCTCCGGGCTATGGGGTGCTTGATCTGTCCGCACGCATGCAGCTGGGCCGCCAAGCTAGCCTGCAAGCCGGCGTTTACAACCTTACCGATAAAAAGTACTGGCTGTGGAGCGACGTCAAAGGGCAAGCCGCCAGCAGCAATGTGTTGGACCGTTATACCCAGGCGGGTCGGACGGTAGGTGCCAACTTCGACTACCGCTTCTAATAGCCTGTTCATGATCTTACTGCACCGCTGTGATCAGGGCTTATGCGCTGCTCGAAAGCCTCATGTACTCAAGTACATTCCGGTTTCTGCGCTGCTCTGTGCCCTGCTGACAGCTGCTCGCAACAGATCGCAAACAGGCACTTATGAACCTGTACAGGATTGGTCGCCGACCGAGCCACAAAGATTAACCAAGTAAGGGGCCAGAAATGGCCTTTGGCAGGGGCAGCGTCGCCCGGGAAGCCGGCGCTGCCCTTAGCCATAACCGTTTGAATCTGCCTACGGACTGCAGCAAACAGTTGTCAGCAGAGTGGGTCATGGCGTGAAAATCGGCATGTATGCCACGTAGTACGTAGGCCCCTGTTACACACGCTAGCACAACAGACTTTGAACAGGCTCTTAGGACCTGCTTACGATCTGTTGCGAGCAGCTGTCAGCAGGGTGCAGAACAGCACAGAAACCGGAATGTACTTAGGTACATGAGGATTTCGAGCAGCACATAAGCCCTGATCACGGCTGCGCAGTAGGATCATAAACAGGTTCTTAGACGAGGAGAAAAATATGAACGCAAACACCCTATGGCAAAGCTACCTGCACCTGAAAGCCAGTGAACCGAAAATCCGCGCCCGTGATGCCGCAGCACGGCTTGGGGTCAGCGAAGCGGAGCTGGTGGCTGCAGACCCGTTGTCCATCACGCTATTCCCCAAATGGGCAGACATCCTGGGTGAGCTTGAAAAGCTGGGGGTCGTGATGACGCTGACCCGCAATGAAGCCGCCGTTCACGAAAAAACTGGCGTCTACGCCAACGTCCGCATTCAAGGCGAGATGGGCCTGGCGCTGAATCCGGAAATCGACCTGCGTTTCTTCCTGCACAGCTGGCGCTATGGCTTTGCCGTGCGTGGCGATAGATCATCCCTCCAGTTTTTCGACCGCCACGGCGATGCCGTACACAAGATATTCCTGACACCGCAGTCCGATGCCGCTGCCTATGACGAGCTGGTCAGCCATTACGCCAGCAGCCACGCCCACGTTGAGGTGGACGACCCACGCGAGCGCCAAATTGACCAGCCGGATGCCGCCATCGACCAGGTCGCATTCCGCCAAGGCTGGCTCAACTTGCAGGACACGCACGAGTTTTACCCCTTGCTACGTAAATTCGAAGTCAGCCGGCCACAAGCTTTGCGCTTGGCTCCTCATGGCTTCGTACGGGAAGTGGATCTAGATTCGATCGAGATGCTGCTCAACCATGCGGCACGCACCCAGCTGTCCATCATGGTGTTTGCCGGCAACCATGGTTGCTTGCAGATCCATACCGGCCCGGTACAAAAAATCGCCGCCATCGGCCCCTGGCTGAATGTGCTCGACCCAGGTTTCAACCTGCACCTGCGTACCGATATGTTCGCCAAGGCGTTTGTTGTACGCAAACCCACCCGCGATGGCGATGTAACCTCGCTGGAGTGCTACGACGCTGCAGGGGAATTGATTGTGCAGTTCTTCGGTGAACGCAAGCCCGGCAAGCCGGAGCTCGGTGCCTGGGCAGCGCTCGCACATAGTCTGCCCGATAAGGAGGTAGCCTATGCCGCGTAAACATCTATTCAGCACACTTTTTTTGGGTTTGTTGTTCAGCACGCCTGTTCAGGCTGCCGAACGCATCGTGGCGCTGACAGCGGATGTTGCCGAGATCCTGGTGGTGTTGGGCAAGGCTGATGAAGTCGTCGGTCGCGACCGTTCTGCCAAACAACCAGCATTGGCCAAAGCTGTGGACATCGGTCTGTCGCGTTCGCTTAGTGCTGAACCCATCCTGCGCCTCAAGCCCAGCCTGGTGATCGGCAGCCGTATGGCCATGCCGGCAGGTATTTGGGGTCAGCTCAATGGATTCGGCTTGCGAGCTGTTCAGGTCAGCAATCGTGAGGACGGTGCTGACTACGCCGATACCATCCGCAATGTAGGTAGCCTTATTGGCGCCGCCACCGCTGCCAACAAACTGGCTACAGACTGGCAAAACGCCATGCAGCCGGCAGGGCCAATGGGTAAGCGGATACTGATCAGTTATGAAGGCAAAACCGTCGCCGGTCGGGATACCCCTGGCGATACGCTGATCCGGGCGGCGGGTGGCATCAATGCGGCGGCAACCGTGGTGGGCTACAAGCCGCTCGATGCCGAAGCCATCGCCAAACTCGCACCAGACCTTATCCTGGTTGCAGACCATAACAAGGCTGCGTACGGCGGCATCGACCAGCTGAAGGCCCGCCCGGATATCGCCAGCACACCAGCTGGAAAGAACGGCAAGGTGTACGAAGTGCCTGCACACGAGTTTTTCAGCGTCAACCTGGGTAGTCCAGTAGCGGTGAAGAAGCTCAAGGGTATGAGTTGAATCCAGTGGTCAACCCGCCTGCTCCTATGACAGTTACCCAAGCACTGGAACTCAAGTCCTTTTTGCCCGCCCTCGATTTCGAGGCTTCGCGTCGGTTTTATCGCGATCTGGGTTTCAGCGAGTACCCGCATGGGGAAACCCTGGTCGAGATGCTTCTTGGCAGCGTCGCTTTTCTGTTGCAGAACCTCTATCACAAGCAATGGGCTGAAAACTGCGTCATGCATCTATTGGTAGAAGATGCCGATACCTGGTGGCAACACATCACAATCAGCAATCTTCTTACTCAACATGCCGGTTGCCGTGCCATCGCTCCGGAAGACAAGCCCTGGGGATTACGCCAATTATCGCTAGTCGACCCGTCCGGCGTGTTATGGCACATCGGTAATCGACTGACCTAGCCCCGACCAAGCCTCATGTCCACCGTCCGTGCCTTTTGGTTACGCCGACCCACCCCGTTTTCAAGCAGCCTAGCGTTTTGCCAACGCTTCACCCTCCGTCTCTTGATGGTCGCTGGTACAGGTGGCCTTTTGTTGTTTGCACTAGGGTTTCAAGGCGATGGCTGGCAATGGCCTGACTTGCAGGACCCTATGGTCTACGCATTGCGACTGCCACGGGTATTGGCCGCCCTCCTGGTCGGCGGTGCGCTTGCAGCGGCAGGCGCAGCCCTGCAAGCCTTATTCCGCAACCCCTTGGCCGATCCGACGCTGATCGGTACCTCAAGCGGCGCCGCCTTGGCCGTTGTCGCCGTCATGGCACTGGGTTTAGGCAGCATGAGCTTGCCATTGGCAGCCTTTGCTGGCGCGCTGCTGACAACCTGGGTACTGCTTGGGCTGGCCAGGCTTATGGGGGGCGGTGAAATCAGTCTGTTATTGATCGGTCTGCTACTGGGTAGTTTAGCGAGTGCCGCTACCGGCATACTTTTGTTCCTGTCTGACGACCTGACCCTGCGTAGCGCCATGGTATGGCTGTCCGGTCAGCTCGGATCAACAACCGGTGCGCCGTTGCTATGGGCCGCGCCCGTTGCCTTCTTGGGCATCATGATTCTGGTTGCCCTGGGACGCGATCTCGACTGCTTACTGCTGGGTGAAGACGATGCCCGCAGCCTCGGCGTACCGGTTGAGCGTGTACGCGTAATTTGCGCGATTGGCGCTGCATTGGCTGTGGGTGCGGCCGTATCAGTGAGTGGCATCATCGGCTTTATCGGCATGATGGTGCCTAATGCCTGCGCACTAGTGCTGGGCGGTGGACGACGCAAGCTCATCATCGTTTCAACTGTGGTTGGCGCGCTTTTCCTGCTGGGCATGGATACGCTGGCCCGCGGGGTTGCTTACCCGGTCAATCTGCCCGTGGGCTTGTTGGTGGGCTTCATTGGCCCGGCCTTCTTCCTTTGGCTATTCCGCCTGCGCAGAAGAGGAAATGTATGAACGCACCCCACACCTTCATGCTGCCCGCTTTCCAGTTGCGTCAACTCACCTTGCAAGCGGGGAAGCGTTACCTGCTGGACAAAATCGACGCGGAGCTGCCGCGTGGCCAATTCACTGCAATTGTCGGTCCCAACGGTGCAGGGAAAAGCACGCTCTTGAAGCTGCTGGGGGGCTTGCTCACCGGCCAGCAAGGCCAAATCCTGCTCGATGGCATTCCGCTGAACACCATTAATCAATCAGATCGCGCCCGCAAGCTTGGTTGGCTGGGGCAGTTTCCACCCAATGAGCTGCCCTTGAACCTGGCCAACTACGTGTTGCTTGGCCGTCGCCCCAGTCTGGGCAGTTTCGGCCGGGCCAGCAGTGATGACCTCGCTCGTGTCAACGAAGCGCTGGTAAGCGTTGAATTGCACACCCGCAGTACCAGCCCATGGCGCAACCTTTCAGGCGGCGAACGGCAACGGGCAGGTCTTGCAAGACTTCTCACTCAGGATGCACCGATTTGGCTGCTGGATGAGCCCACCAATCACCTCGACCTGAAACACCAAGCCCTGCTGTTTCGCCGTCTGCGTACCGAAGTCGCCAAAGGCCGCACCATTGTTGCGGTGCTACACGATCTAACCCAGGCAGCGCGCTGGGCGGATCATGTACTGTTGTTGGGAAATGGTCGATTGCTTGCCCAGGGCGAACCGACAAGCTGTCTCGAATCTGTATCCCTTAGCCAAGCATACCAATGGCCGGTAAGACTTTGGCAAAGCCAGGAAGGATGCTGGCAGGTGGCGGTAGGTGAGGTCGCTTGAAACATCCACGATGAGAGCTCGTTCAAATTGTCCATTCAGCGAAATGACAAACGGATTTGACTATCGGCGTACCGGAGTGGGCAATCACCGACAAAGCGCTTATAGTGGCGGCTTTAAAATTTAGTGCCGCCACAGCGCAGGAGATGCATCTTGGCTCAAACGCCGATCGAACCGGGCCCTACTACGCCGGCTCAGCCCACTCCCAAAAAGAAGGGGGTACTCGGCAATCTGATGATGAACATCATCATCCCTACAATCATCATGACCCAGCTCAACGACGAAAACCGTCTGGGACCTGTCTGGAGCATGTTGATCGCATTGGCTTTTCCACTTGGTTACGGCCTGCACCAGTACTGGCAGACACGTAAGACCAATATGATCTCTGTCCTGGGTCTGATCTCTATCACCCTCACCGGTGGTATGGCCCTGTTAAAATTACCGCCACAGTACATCGCCATCAAGGAAGCTGCCATTCCCGGCATTCTGGGCCTTGCCACCGTAATCTCGATGTACACGCCCTACCCTTTTGTACGCACACTGCTTTTCAACGACGAGATTCTGCAGGTCGATAAGATCAATGCTGCGCTCGAAGCCTTGGGTAATAAGGCAGCCTTCGCGCGTACGCTCAAGATCAGTTCCTGGATGATCGCTTTTTCGTTTGTGCTCTCGTCCATACTCAACTACGTGCTGGCCAAATGGGTGGTGGTAAGCCAACCTGGCACGCCCGAATTCACCGCCGAGCTGGGCCGCATGACCCTGCTCAGCTACCCTGTCATCGTCCTGCCCAGCACTGTCATCCTGACAGGGTCGCTCTTCTACTTGATCAGCAATATCGAAAAGCTGACTCAACTGAAGATGGAAGACATCATGATCGGCTCAAACTGAATCTGCGACCTTGAATACAACCCGCTAAGACACCATGTTCTACGCTATTACCGGCCACGATACCGCAAACTCTCTAGAAAACCGTCAAACCCATCGCCCAGCCCATTTGGCAAGACTGCAGGCCTTACAGACCGAAGGCCGGTTGTTGCTGGCTGGGCCGTTCCCCGCCATCGATGCTAACGATCCTGGCCCTGCCGGCTTTTCAGGCAGTTTGATTGTGGCGGAGTTCACCGACCTTGCCGCAGCACAGGCGTGGGCAGATGCAGACCCTTATCTGATCGGCGGTGTCTATGCACATGTGGATGTCCGCCCCTTCAAGAAGGTGTTGCCTGCATGAACATTCCCGACCAAATCCGTGCGAAACTTGCCAACTTGAATCCTTCGGTGCTTGATTTACGCGACGACAGCGCTAAACATGCTGGTCATGCTGGTGCCGCATCGGGTGGCGGGCACTATCGTCTGCAAATCGTGTCCGAGCGATTCGTTGGTCTCAATTCACTTGAGCGCCATCGATTGGTTTACGAAACACTGGGTGAGATGATGCGTCGCGATATACACGCGCTCGCCATCGAAGCCCGAACACCAGGCGAAGCAAACAGCTGAACCTCTCTTAACCTGCAAACAATTGCAAACTAGCCATTAAGACCTAGAAGGACGTATTCGATGCAAACCAAGATTCGCTTCGCCCCAGCACTGATCGCCGCCCTCGTGGCCGGCGCCGTATTCGCTGCCGACAAGCCGGTAGCCACCGTTAACGGTGTTGCTATCCCTCAAGCCCAGATGGACTTCATCCTCAAGCAGCTCGCCGAGCGCGGTGCCAAGGATAGTCCTGATCTACGCTCCAAGATCCGTGACGATCTGATCACCAAGGAAGTGATCGCCCAGGAAGCCGTCAAGCAAGGTCTGGACAAGAGCGCCGATGTACAAAATGAAATGGCCATGGCGCGCCAAAACGTCTTGCTCAAAACCTTCGTACAGGGCTACCAGAAGACAGCTGTGATTCCAGAAGCCGACCTGAAGGCCGAGTATGACAAGCTCAAGACCCAGGCTGCCGCCAGCAAGGAATACAGCGTTCGCCATATCCTGGTGAAGACCGAAGCAGAAGCCAAGACTATCATCGCTGACCTGAAGAAAGGCAAGAAGTTTGCCGACATCGCCAAGGCCAAGTCACAAGACCCTGGCAGCAAGGACAATGGCGGTCTGTACGACAAGGTGCAGGAAGGCCAATTCGTTCCTGAGTTCGATAAAGCCATGCGCGAGCTGGCCAAGGGCCAGGTTACCCAGGAGCCCGTGAAGACCCAATACGGCTATCACGTCATCAAGCTGGAAGACGTTCGTTCAGCCCAGGGCCCAAGCTACGATGAAGTGAAGGGCAACCTCCAACAACAAATGCAAGGCCAGGCTCTGGACAAGCTGATCGCCGATCTGCGCGCCAAGGCAAAGGTAGAGTAAGCGTCAGCTTTTCTCTATTGCAAGACAAAACAAAGGGCCGTAAGGCCCTTTGTCACGAGGAGAACTGAAATGGAAATGAAGAAAGTCGAAGCAATCATCAAGCCATTCAAGCTCGATGAAGTACGCGAAGCGTTGGCAGAAGTCGGTGTAACCGGCCTGACCGTAACTGAAGTCAAAGGCTTTGGCCGTCAGAAAGGGCATACCGAGCTCTACCGTGGCGCAGAGTATGTAGTGGACTTTCTGCCCAAGGTGAAAATCGAGATCGTCATCACTGCCGACAAGGTCGACTTCGCCATCGATGCCATCGTCAAAGCCGCACGTACCGGCAAAATCGGTGACGGCAAGATTTTTGTGACGGGGGTTGAGCAGGTAGTGCGCATCCGTACTGGCGAAACGGGTCCGGACGCCGTTTGATCTGAACACAAAAACCATTTTCTGTGCTGAGTCCACCGCGGCTGTACACACCACCTACTTGCGATAGTTCTCTAATGCGGCCAGAACAGGCCGCATTGTACTTTTGGTGTTGCTTTTTGCTCAGCGCATCATGCCTGGCTTATATACCATACCCATCAGTTTGCTATAGTCCTCGGCTTCTTCGGCCACCGCCGAAACTCCCCGAGGAAGAACCATGAAGTGGCAAAGCGCTCTCTCCTTGCTTTCCTTGCTGGCGTTACCCGCGCTGGCAGCAAAGGCACCCTTGCCTATGCGGCTGCCTGATGTGGCGGCCCCATTGGCCTATCAAGTCTCGCTCAAGGTCGATCCGAATGAGACACGCCATACCGGCGAAGTTATGGTTGATCTCGACATCAAGCGCCCTACCCCCAGCTTGCGGCTTAACGCCACAGGCATTCTGGTCAAATCTGCTCTGCTGGAAATCAATGGCCAGCAATACAAAGCGCGAGCCAAGGTGTTGGACGACGACCTGCTTGACTTGAACTTCGCCAAGCCGCTGCCTGCCGGGCGTGGCCAATTGAAAATCAGCTTCTCCGGCCAGATACAGGACCGTGACGTGGCAGGGCTATTCCGCCAGAAAGAAGGCGGTGACTGGTATGCGTTTACCCAATTTGAAGCCACCAGCGCCCGCATGGCATTCCCATGCTTTGATGAACCGGGCTGGAAAGTACCCTGGTCGTTAGCGCTAACGGTGCCTAGTGCCCTCACCGCAGTTGCCAATGCCCCAGTCGCGGAAGAAACACCGACGTCCCCGGGTTGGAAACGTGTGCAATTCCAAACCACCAAGCCCTTACCAAGCTATTTGGTGGCCTTCGCGGTCGGCCCGTTCGATATTGTCGATGGCGGTAAGGTAGGCAATACACCGCTGCGCTACATTACCCCACGCGGCCGGGCTGCTGATGCGCGTTACGCTGCCAGTATCACTCCGACTATCGTCCAAAAGCTTGAAGCCTATTTTGGCATGCCCTACCCCTACGAGAAGCTCGACAGCCTTGTACTGCCGCTTACCGTAGGCTTCAGCGCCATGGAAAACGCCGGGTTGATCACCTACACCTCACGGTTGTTGCTGGCCAAACCCGAAGAGGAAACCGGCAGCTTCAAACGCGACTATGTAGCGGTTGCTGCGCACGAACTATCACACCAGTGGTTTGGCAACTATGTGACCATGGCATGGTGGGATGACTTATGGCTTAACGAATCGTTCGCCTCCTGGATGGGTGACAAAATCACCGACCAGGTCATGCCAGAATGGCGCTGGAACACCAGCACGCAGTATTCCCGTGCCAACGCCATGCGTATTGACCGCCTCAATACCACGCGGCGCGTCCACCAGCCCGTGTTGAATACGCAGGATCTTGGCAGCGCTTTTGATGGCATCACCTACGACAAAGGCCAGACTGTATTGGCCATGTTCGAAACCTGGCTTGGTCCGGATCAGTTCCAAGCCGGCGTACGCCGTTACATGGCCCGCCATGCCTGGGGTAATGCCACAGGCAAGGATTTCATCAATGCGCTCAGCAATGGCAACGTCGAACTGGCAGCGTCGTTCCAGAGCTTTACCGACCAGCCCGGCATCCCACGCGTCGCAGTACAGCTCGATTGCAGCAGCTCACCTCGCCTGAAGCTCAGCCAGTCGCGCTTCGTACCACAGGGTTCACAAGCCAGCACCGCACAACATTGGGATATACCTATGACGGTGCGTACACCGGCTGGTATGACCCAGATGTTGCTCAAGGAAGCCACCGGCGAAATGGCATTGCCAGACCAGCACTGCCCAGCCTGGGTTGAAGCCAATGTAAACGGCGCAGGCTATTACCGGCCGGTCTACACATCTGGTGCGCTGACCAAGCTCATGCGTACGGCAGACCTGAACGTCAACGAGATCATGGCGAATCTTGACGATGCTGCGGCCTTAACGGAATCTGCCGACCTACCCATGGCAGATGCGCTATCACTGGCCGAGCAGTTTGCCAAACATTCACGGCGTGAAGTTGCCGAAACAGCGCGCGACATCCTGCTCAAGGCCAAGCCATTGGTAGGATCAGCCCAGAAAGCCAGTTATGCAGCCCTGTGGCAGCGTGCCTTTGGCACACGGGCACGCCAACTGGGCTTTGCCAACAAAGCTGACGAGTCCGATGAAGACCGCATGCTGCGTGCCAGCATCATGGACAGAGTAGCCGAACTGGGCCAGGACCATGTCTTGCAAGAAGAGGCAACAAAGCTGACCCATGCGTGGTTTAAGGACCGGAATCAGCTCGACCCCACCAACCGTCGCGTTGTTTTGCGTACCGCTGCCCTGAATGGCGACCAGACGCTCTTCGATGCAATGGCGGCAATGGCGTTGACTACGAGTAACCGGAACGAGCGCGATGACCTGTACGCCGCCCTGGGTAGTTTTCAGAGCCCAGCATTGGCGGAAGCGGCTCGTAAACTCATGCTGGATGCCCGCCACGACATCCGCGAGTCCAAACGGCTTCTGCGCAGCCAGAATGAGGATGAGTCTTTGCGTGATGGGGCTTTGCGCTTTGTAGAACGGGAATACAAACCGTTGACCAAACGTATGGCCAAAGACGCGCCGGGCAGCTTTCCACGTGACTTGAATGGCTTCTGCAGTCAGGCCAAGGCTGCAGAAATGGAACGCTTCTTCAGCCCGATTGCACAGCGCTATGACGGTGGTGAGGCAGCGTTGAAGCAAACGCTGGAATCGATCCGGCTCTGCGCTACCTACCGCGAGAGTAATCAGGATGAGTTAGGCATACTCTTAGCCCAGCACTAAGCCTGCTGGCGGCTGCTCGTTACAGAGCATTAACAGGCATTCTGTACGTAGCTAAAAAAAGGGCGGCTCAATGAGCCGCCCTTTTTTCATATCACTGACTGGTACTGTTCAAACCGTAGCCATTTCACGGCGCCGCAAAAAAGCCTTCGATATAAGCGTCACTAACCTCTGCCAGGGTCGTAGGGAACCAACGTGGTGCATTGTCCTTATCAACCAACAGCGCCCTCACGCCTTCCGCGAAATCCGGGTGGCGGCAACATTGTCGTGAGAGGTTGAACTCCATGGCAAACACTTCAGTAAGCGACATATGTCGGGCCCGTTGCTGCGCGGCCAGTATCAACCGTATCGACGTTGGCGAACCAACACTGAGCTTTTGCGCACCCGCACGTAGCCAATCATCCGGGCCACTGTAGTGGGTGATGGCAGCGACGATCTCTTCTGGATTCTCGTAGTTTGTACAGGCACGAATCGCATCCAGGTGGTCTCGGATCGGCGATGGTGCCAACTCAACCGAATAGTGGCGACTCTGTTCACGCAGATACCTGCCAAGCACATGCTGGTCGGCCCCTGCATTTCCTTGCCAGGCCAGCCCCATCAATCCACCGAGTACGGCATCACGCTGGGCGCTTGGAAAAGCGAAATCAGCCAAATCGACAAACAAGGCATCTGCCGCATTGAAACTTGCACCAGTCAGGCCAAGATAAATACCCAGCCTGCCGGGTAAGCGATTGAGGAACCACGACGCGCCAACATCGGGATAGAGGCCAATGGTGACTTCTGGCATGGCAATGCGGGACCGCTCGGTAACCACGCGGTGACTTGCCCCTACCATCAAGCCCACCCCGCCCCCCATGACGATGCCGTGCCCCCACGCCAGAATCGGCTTGGGGTAGGTATGGATGGTGTAGTCGAGCGCGTATTCCTCCTTGAAGAACGCATCGGTACTCGCAAAGTCGCGGGCCTCGATAGCAGCCTGAATGGCTACAACATCACCCCCGGCGCAGAATGCCTTCTCGCCCGCACCACGCAACACAATGCACACCACCCGCGAATCGTTACGCCACTCTTCCAACTTTGGGGCAATCTGGCGAATCATTGCCAGAGAAAGCGCATTGAGCGTCTTCTCGGCATTCAAGGTGATCTGGCCGATCTGCCGACCATTTTCAGTAGGAATCAGGGTGAAATGAACTGCATCCGTCATGATGTTTTACCCAAATGAAACGTGATACTGAGTGCTGAACGAGGTTTGCGAGCAGCTGTTGGCAGGGATAAACGCCCTGACCACAGCTGTGCCGTAAGATTCGGACCAGGTTCTAGCGATTCTTCCAAACCGGGGCCCGCTTCTCCAAGAAAGCACGCACCCCTTCCTGCTGGTCTTCGGTGTCAAACAAGTCCACAAACATCTCGCGTTCCAGATTCAATGCCGACCACATCGGCTGTTTACGTGCAGCCTGAATAAGCTGCTTACACGCAGTCACCGAACTTGGGCTCTGCTTGGCAACCTTCTCGGCCAAGGCAAGGGCCGTTTGGCGTGCTTGCCCTGTTGGCACCACTTCCTCTACCAACCCAATGCGCAATGCTGTCTGGGCATCGATACGCTCACCGCACAGAATCATACGCTTGGCCCAACCCTCGCCTACCAACCAAGGCAGGTGCTGGGTACCCATGCCGCCAGGAAGCAAGCCTACGCTGGCTTCCGGCAACGCCATCACAGCCTGTTCCTCTGCAATACGGATATCGCACGCAAGCGCGGCCTCCAGACCACCACCCATTCCATAGCCATTGATAGCCGCTATGCTGACGCCACGAAACTGCGCCAAAGCTTCAAATGCCCGGCCAAAGTAAGTGATCATCTTCCGGGCTCGGGCTTTGTCGCCATCGCCAAATACATTGAGGTCGGCCCCAGCGCTGAAGAACTTCTGTCCCGCCCCGGTCATCACCAATGCGTAGATTTCGGCATCGGCATTCAGCTTTTCCACCATCTGACGCAATGCCGGCAGACTCTCTTCGGTCCATGTGTTGGCTGGCGGGTTCTGAATGGTGATCAAGGCCGTATGCCCAATGCATTCCAGTTGCAACTGCTCAGTCATAGCGTCTCCTTGTTGGTTTTCTATGGGGCAGACTATAGCGCCAAGTGCACTCAAGCTGGGAATGATTGACGTGTACGTTAATTTACCGCCACACTCGCTCCCTTCAACCATCGCAAGGGAGTTCAGCCAATGAAGTACATGCTTATTGCCGCAGCCCTGATCAGCACCGCCGCCTTGGCCGATGAAACTGCGGCACCCGCCGCACCGGCAATCGCAGCCAAGCACAGCTGCACTCAGCCGGAACTGCCCGGAAAAATGGCCAGCGAGATGAAAAAGAAGAACTTCACCAAGCGCTTCAAGGAATACGGCGAGTGCATGAAGAAGTACATTGATGAGCAAAGCGCCACCATGAAGGCCGCCAATGATGCCGGCAACGCCGCTATCAGCGAATACAACACCTACGTGAAACAGGTGAACGACGAGAACAACGCCTAGTCGGTACTCATTTAAGTACTTAGAACCTGTTCAAGATCTGTCGTGAGCGGCTGTCAGCGGGGTCAGCGCAGCGCAGAAACCGGAATGTACTTAAGTACAATAGGATTTCGAGCAGCACATAAGCCCCGATCACAGCTGCGCAGTAAGATCGTGAACAGGTACTTAGAACAAAAAGACGGCCCCTTGTTCAATATCAACAAGAGGCCGTTTTTTATATGGCTCGTATTTATTAGATAGCCGTAGCGAAAAAAGCTTGTTCAGTCATTTAAAGCAACGACCATCAGTTGAACCACGCTATCAAGCCGTTCCGCCCACCGTCAACCCGCCATCCACACGAATCGTAGGTTGGCCAACGCCAACAGGGACGCTTTGGCCTTCCTTGCCGCAGGTGCCTACGCCAGGATCGAGCTTCATGTCGTTGCCGATCATGCCTACGCGTGTCAGCACATCCGGGCCGTTGCCGATCAGCGTTGCGCCTTTTACCGGATATTGGATTTTGCCGTTCTCTACCCAATACGCTTCGCTGGCGGAGAAAACAAATTTGCCGCTGGTGATATCGACCTGGCCACCAGCAAAGTTAACGGCATAAAGCCCTTGCTTAATTGAACCGATGATTTCATCCGCAGATTTATCGCCATTCATCATGACCGTATTGGTCATGCGCGGCATGGTGATATGGGCGTAGCTCTCGCGCCGGCCGTTGCCGGTGGATGCCACACCCATCAAGCGGGCATTGAGACTATCTTGCAGGTAACCCTGCAGCATACCATCTTCGATCAATACCGTGCGCTGGGTTGTATTGCCTTCGTCATCCACATTCAATGAACCACGTCGATCGGGAATCGTGCCGTCGTCGACCACCGTCACACCCTTGGCTGCCACACGCTGCCCGATCTTGCCAGCGAATGCAGAGCTGCCCTTGCGGTTGAAGTCGCCTTCCAGACCATGGCCAATGGCTTCATGCAACAGAATGCCGGGCCAGCCGCAACCCAGCACCACCGTCATCTCACCTGCTGGAGCGGGGCGGGCTTCCAGGTTGACCAACGCTTGGCGCACTGCCTCACGCGCGTACCCCTGCAGCTTGGCTTCGTCGAAATAGCTGTAATCGAACCTGCCGCCGCCACCCACATGGGCTGATTCACGCCGGCCATTCTGCTCGACAATTACCTGCAGGCTCACTCGCACCAAGGGGCGCACATCGGCAGCCCTGTGACCATCGTGCCGGGCGATGTACACCACATCGTACTCCCCAGCGACACTCGCCATCACCTGAGTTACCCTTGGGTCCAGGCTACGCGCATAGCGTTCCACCCCTTCCAGCAGCGATACCTTGGCAGCTTCATTTAAACTGGCCAAGGGGTCGATATTGGGATACAGCGTATGCACTTTGCCATGCGTGGTCTTACCCGCCACACCACGACCACCCTGGCGGCCAATGGCACGCGTTGCGTGAGCGGCAGACATCAAGGCGGCTTGGCCGATGTCGTCGGAATAGGCAAAAGCGGTTTTCTCACCACTGACGACACGCACCCCTACGCCCTGGTCGATGCTGAAACTGCCCGCCTTGACGATACCCTCTTCCAGGCTCCACCCCTCGGTTCGGCTGTACTGAAAATAAAGGTCGGCGTAGTCGACATCGTTATGCATGATCTCGCCAAAGACCTGCTCCAAGGCGGCTTCGTTCAGGTTGTAAGGCGACAGTAGATATTGGTCGGCAGTCGCAATCGCCGACATGGCGGCAGTATTCATAGGTATCCCATCAGGGTGAAGGCATAAGCGTCTTGGCGAGTCCTGGGCCAAGATAGCGGGCAAACAAACCCTCGATTGTGCCGTTACGGCGAAGTTCCTGGAATAATTTTTCCCAGCGCTGTAAAGCAGCCGCGCTAAAGCGCTTGCGCGACAGAACCAGACTACCTATCAGTGGATCACTTTGGTCGGCCCAATGGCGCACTGTAATTTGCTGCATATCACGTTCGCTAAAAAGCTGACGGTAAATGACTGGGTGCGACATCATCCCCTGCACTCTGCCCAGACGCATCCAGTTGGCCAGCACGTCCTGGTCCGGCGCTTCCGAAACGCGATTGAGCTTGCGCAGCTTTTCCACCAGCTCATCGTAGGGCTTGCCATGCTGAAAACTCTTGACCACCCCAAGCATGGCTTCCGGCTCCGCCACAAATTCTTCTGGCGTCTGAATTCTGCTGGACCCGCTACCCAACAAAAAATCGTTACGAGACGTAAAGTAGGGAATGAACGCCGAATGGACCAGCCGCGCCGGCGTCGCCACTCCTACTGTCGCTACATCCAACTGCCCTGCTTCCAGCGCCTGCCAGATCAGCACCCGGGACAACTCACGCTCTTCAAACTCGCAACCTGTACGACGGCCCAGTTCACGAATCAAATCAACATCGACTCCGACACTACGCCCTGTGCTGTCTTTGCTGTAGAGATACCCAAATCGAAAATACGCCACCTTGAGCGGCGCAGTACAACCATAGTCAGCCGGCGCGGCAAACGCGGCAACTGCCGCAAAGCACGCCAGACAGACCCGTATCAGCATGTCAGTACCCGGTGTGACAGCGCAGGCAACCCTTGGCGCAGTCTCGCCTTGTAGTCCTGGTCGATATCGGCAACCACAACGCCGGAGCCACGTGGCAGGCGATCGAGCACAATACCCCAGGGGTCCACGATCATACTGTCGCCATGTGTTTCCCGCCCATTCCGGTGGAAGCCACCCTGTGCGCTGGCCACCACATAGCAGAGGTTTTCAATCGCCCGTGCGCGAACCAGGGTTTCCCAATGGGCACGACCTGTCGTTTCAGTAAAGGCTGCAGGTACGATGATCAGGTCGACCGGCTGCATACGACGGAAGAGTTCCGGAAAGCGCAGGTCATAGCAGATCGCGAGACCAATACGGCCGAATGGGGAATCGAATACCACCACCTCGTTACCTGCTTCGATGGTGGCTTCCTCACGGTACTTCTCGTTTCCCATCTCAAAGCCGAACAGGTGAATCTTGTCGTAACGGGCTGCGACTTCACCGCGGTCGTTATAAACCAGGGTGCTGTTCTTCACCTTGGCAGGGTTTTCGGTCCACAGCGGTATGGTGCCGCCTACAATCCAGATCCGGTGCTTTTTGGCCATGCGCGCCAGGAAGTCTTGAATCGGGCCTTTTCCCGGCTTTTCGCGCACCGCTACTTTGTCCGTATCTTTCACACCCAGAATCGCAAAATACTCGGGCAAGGTAACCAGCTTGGCGCCCTGCTTGGCTGCTAGGCGGATCAATACTTCGGCTTCAGACAGATTGGCCGCCACCGAAGGGCCGGACGCCATCTGAATAGCGGAAATACGAAGCTTTCCATGGCTTGCAGCTTGAGTGGCAGCAGCTTGCAAACTACGGGCGCGGGTAGACATCGTAAAGACTCCTGGGATTTACCCTCAGCCGAGGGGGATGACTGCGGACACAGACAAATTGCGTGTGCCCTACTGAAAGATTAGCGCGGCAAAAACGCCATTGCTGGCGTTCTGACGACGAAGATTTTTGATCGCGAGCAAACCCGCGGTACCGGCGATATTGCACCCGACGAGTGGCATATCAAACCCTCTCTGACGCCACACCTGCCCAGCACTCACGATCTAGCTGACATAATGCAAACACCAGTACTGACAAAAGCAAGCGCTAAGGGCGGCTACTCGTACGCTTGATCTGCGGATCACTCCACTTACCGGTAATGTCGTACTCATAGGCGATCAACCGGCCAAACGGGTCCTTCAACACGCGTTGCAACAGGAAAGCGCCTACGGCTGCGACCGGGTTCACCAACGCGACGCCCACGCCAACTGCAATGCTGTCGCCAATGAGGGGCACAATACGGACACGCAGCTTTTGCGTTTCGTGCACCACATCGGCCTCGCCTCTGAATAGCACCTGTGCAGCAGGCCCAACAATGACCAGATTATCCGTCGTCATTACCCCCCGCACAATCTTGCTATCACCTTCGATGCGGTCAAAGGCAAAGCCATCGCTGAATACGTCGCGAAAGTCCAACGAAAGCCGGCGTGGCAAGGACTGTAAGCTCAGAATGCCCAGCAGCCGGCCCACACCCGGTTCGATCTTGGCAAACTGGCCGCTGTTGGCTTGCAGCTTCAGCGAACCGGCAAGGCTTGGATAATCCAGCGATGTCGGCGCACCATTCCAGCTCACCTCACCACTCAACTTGCCACGGCCACGTTGCACAGTTTCTGGATACCCAAACCGCCCCAGCAGCTTGCCTACATTGTCTGACTGAATTTCCAGCTTCAAACGCGTACTGCTGTCTGCACCAAGATCACGCCATACACCGGACGCATTCAGACGTCCATCCGGGTTGATGAGGCTCAGGCTGTCGATCTGCCAATTCTCGCGTTGCTGCTGGGCTTGCAGTACCAACCTGCCCAAGGAGTTCTTCTTGAACAAGAAATCCTCGGCAACCAGGTCGATAGCTGGCAGCTTGGGAGAGCTCCCCTTGCTTTCGGGCGCTTTGGCCTGCGCATCGGCGACATCAGGCAGTGGCATTTGCAAGCGGCCAAGGCGGGCAAATACCCTGCCCCTCGCTTGAGATGACCAACTGAGCTTGCCCTCCACTTGACGACTAGTCCCTGTCACCTGCCAGCTGGCATCGGGCTGTGGTACTGCGTGCAAACTCAGGTCATCGATCTGCTTGCCCAGCACTTGCATTTTACCCAGTCGTACATCAACCCCTGCCAGATCAGGCATAGCGCTACCGCCTTCCCTGGCCCTGCTGGTTTGTTCCTGTATCTGCAACCACGGGTCCAAGTCGAGTTCCGGCAGGTTCACCGTCAACCACATGCCGGGGTTCGCCATCGTCGTTGTGCCCCCCCCCACCTGCACATCACCACGGGTAATCTTTAAATTGTTGGGGCTGCCGGTACGCAATATCTCGGCGTTGATCAATGTTCCCAGACTCAACCGCCAGCGTTCCTCCTGCTTACCCGCATCAAACTGTAATCTGAGCGAACGGGGCTCACCCACAGGCTTCCCTAAGGGTGCGGGCAAGTCCATTTTCGCTTCCGTCAGCGGTGCTTCTACTTGTAACTGCAACCCATCCTTCGGCAGCTTCACCATAACCTGGTAGGCACTGCTGCCACTAAGCCGCTCGGGTTGTGGCAAGCCATACAATAGGGCTATCTCACGCAGGTCGGCGCGTCCTTGGGCTGCGATTTGGATCGCACCGTCAGGCGGATTGCCAATATTGGCGCGCAATGGTCCGCCCAGCGCGCTTGCCAGCAAACCTTCGGCGTGCATACCCCCCTCGGTGAACTGCAGCTTGCCATTGAGCTCCGTCAGAGGCGGCATACTATTGCCTATGCGCAGCTGGTTGTTCTCGAAGCGATAGAACCCAGTCACCTTGGTTTTTTCCGGATTCTCGAACGGAATGGACAGCTTCAAGGCCAACTTGCCCGAACCAGCAGACTGGGCGCTGCTGCCTACCCCACCCAGAATAGGGTCCAAGGGGCTCTTGGCAATGAAGCGAAAGAACTCAGCTGTCGGGCCGTCCACAGCGCCATCTATCTCTACCGCGCTACTCTGCGCCAAGTCCGGAATCAGTGCTTTCGCCTGCCTGACTTCCGTCCCCAGTATCTTTCCATGGGCATTTACCTCCAGGCGGTTACCCTCGATACTGACCTTGCCATCCAGGTTGTCCACACTGGGCCATCCTTCGGCATAGGCAAGCTTTACCCCGTGGACCCCGGTATTGACCTTCCATACACCGGCATGCCCGTCGGCAAATGGGAATTGGTCCAACGGTCCCTTGAGGGTGAACTGGGCATTACGCCCTTCGCCGGCAACCAAGCTGCTCTTGAGCCATCCCAGCGTATCCTCGCCTAACACCGTGGGAAGATAGTCCGCTATCGCGTTGGCCTGCATACGCGTTACTTTCGCGTCGAGCCGCAAATCACCCAAACCTTCCCCGGACCAATGCCAGTCTGCGGTGGCATTGGCGTCCAGGTCGGGATTAGTAGCAGCGAAGTCCTGCAGGTTGACGGTCAGACCTCTGCCCTGCCGGGTCCAATCCGCAGCCAGGCGCATACGGTCGAATTGCAGCGGCGCAGTAAACCATGCACTGGCATCCAGCTGGACACGATTCCCCCGTAATGCCAGATGGCCACCCTGCTGAGTGAAATTCAGCTCACCATCGAGCCCACTGGTACTCGGCCAAGGCTGGGGAGCCAGCAAACCTATGCCTGTAAACGCCAACTGGCCCTCGTAAGCAGTGGGGGTACGCCAACTGCCCTGCCAGCTGGCATTCAAGCGGTCGATACGACCACTAGGCTGCATGCCGGCAAGCCGGGTTCGCCATGTTTCGGACAAAGGCAGACTACCCGGCAGCACGCCCAGACCAGTCAACGAGAAACCATTGATATCGAGCTGTCCACCACCCGTGGCAAATAAACTCAGGTTGGCTTCGGTGCCATTGAGCTGGGACTTTTCGGCCATATCCAGCTTCAGGCCTTCCAGGCGCAGATTGTCTGCCTTCGCCGTCCTACGCCAGATCGCGCGACCGGCAAGGTGGTTGATATCCAATACCGACAATGTCGGCGCAAAGCGCAGCTGGGTATTCAACACGCTGAGGTTGGCATCAAATGCACTCAACGTGCTGCCGGTAAAGTCCAACTTTGCATGGACATGCCCACGCCCCCGCATCACTTCAATGGGGTACGGCAACCAACGGGACCACCCCGCCACATCAATCTGGTCCAACCGGGCTTGAGCACTACCACGCCAGCTGGCCCAGTCATCCAGGTCATCACCACGCCATTGCACATCAATGCTTATTGGCGCGGCGAGATAGACAGGCGGCGTAGCGGTAAACTGTACGCGGTGGCGGCCAAACAACAGGTTTTCCAGGCGGATATTCACCTTATCGAGCTGCAGCTCCGGTGCTCGGCGCAAATCATCCTGCCAACGCAGCTTGCCATTCACAATGGCAATTTCGTGCTGACGCAATACCCATTCGGTCAGACTGTCATCCTCATCATCAGTATTCAAAGGCAACCCTGCGAGGCGGATCGTGCCACGCGGGTCGCGGCTCAGGACAAGATCGGGTTCAATAGCGGCAATGCGCTCGAAACGCAGCTGCCCAAGCAGTAAAGGCCACCACGACAATGTCGCTTCCGCGCGCGGAAGCTTTAACGCCAGCACACCATCGGTACTGCGCAAACTCACACCATGCATATCGAGATACGGTTTGCCATGGTGCCAACCGCCCCGAATGGCACTCACACCAATCGGCCGTCCAACCCGCTGGCTGAATTCCTTCATCAACGCAGGCCGATAGCTTTCAAGATTAGGGAAAAACCACCATTGCAACCATGCTGCAGCCCCAAGCCAAAGCAGTAGTGCAAACGCAACCAGCCAGATCAAGCCACGGAAATGCAGGTGCAAAAGACGTAATGTAAGCCGGCGAAGAAACACCAGACGGGAACGTAAGGAATGAGGGTGTGGGGTGGACATCGGGCGGTAGAGAATGGCTTGTCTATCTTGCAGACCAAGCAGCGCTAGGCAAGCACCCCCGTAAATTCGGAAAAGCCAGGCAAGAACTTTGTATTTTTATTTATTACGCAACAAATCAGTTCCAGACCAGCCACAGTAAAGGCACAGGCTAGAATGAATACCCGGATTCTAGCTGCACGGCGCCCGATACGTCTCTCGTATTCTTAAATAATCACCCAATTATATTGCTCCATGCCCTCCACACTCCCTGCTTTGAAGCATAGCCGTTACCTACAACGCCTGTTTGCCGCCCAGCCGGACTTGCAGGCAACGACCGAGGCATCGCTGCAAACCGCATTCTCCCGCGCCGATATGGAAACCATGCTGCCACCGGGAATGGACGAAGCGTCGCTAAAAGTCGCAGTCCGCAAACTACGCCAGGCCGTTATGGCGCGCGTGTTCTGCCGCGACTTATTGAGGCTTGCGAATCTGGACGAGGTGATTGCCACCGTCAGCGATCTCGCCGAGGTGACCATTCTGGCGGCATTGGAATGCGTTACCCGTTCCGACGAACGTTGCGGCGTACCGATTGGTGCAGATAGCGGTGAGGTACAACAGCTCATCGTGGTTGGCATGGGCAAGCTCGGTGGACGCGAGTTGAATGTCTCCAGCGATATCGACCTGATCTTCATCTACCCGGAGGATGGCGAGACCAATGGCGCAAAACCGATATCCAACCAGGAGTGGTTCAGTCGCGCCGGCAAGCGGCTGATCAGTCTGATCAACGATGTGACGGCCGACGGCTTTGTGTTCCGCGTCGACATGCGATTGCGCCCCTACGGCGACAGCGGCCCACTGGTGTCGAGCTTTGCCTCAATGGAAAACTACCTGCTGACCCAAGGGCGTGAATGGGAGCGCTATGCCTGGATCAAAGGACGAGCCATTACCGACGAAACCGGTAGCTACGCCAATACCGGCATCCACCCCTTGGGTGGCGATGCAGCAGGATTAATGCAACTGGTCACCCCTTTTGTCTACCGCAAATACCTGGACTACGGGGCTTATGCCTCCATGCGCGACCTGCACGGGCAGATCCGCCGTGAAGTAACCCGCCGGGATCTTGCTGACAATATCAAGCTCGGCCCAGGCGGTATACGCGAAGTGGAATTCATCGCCCAGGTCTTTCAGCTGATTCGCGGTGGCCGCCGCCCCGCCCTGCGCATGCGTCCAACCCGCCAGGTGTTGGCGGAACTGGCAAGCATGGGGCAACTGGAAGCACTGACTGTGGTTGAGCTTACCGCCGCCTACATGTTCCTGCGCGATCTGGAACACCGCTTGCAATATCAGGACGACAACCAGACCCAGATGTTGCCCGGCAACGAAGCAGACCGGGTGCTGATCGCCGAGAGCATGGGCTTCGCCAACTGGCCGACTTTTTCATCCGCATTGGATGCGCACCGCACAACGGTGGCGCGCCACTTCGAACAGGTATTCGCCCTGCCTCAAGCCGAGGGAGAAGCTGTACATCCGCTTGCTGGTGTGTGGCTGGGTATTGCAGACGGACAGTCGGGCAACGAGAAACTGGCCACACTGGGTTACCAATCTCCCGCCGAGATCGAGCGCCAACTGGCCGCCATTGCTCAGGGCACACGCTATCAGAACCTTGCCGATAAAAGCCGTCGCCGGCTCGATGCATTGATTCCACCGCTGGTCGAGGTGGCTGCCCACCAGCGCAACCCCGACGCCACCTTGGCGCGCATCCTGCGCTTTCTGGAGACCATCAGCCGGCGTGAGTCGTATCTGGCCCTGCTGGTGGAACACCCGCAAACCCTTAACCGGCTTACCACACTGCACAGCGCCAGCCCCTGGGTGGCCGACTATCTGAACCGCCACCCTATCCTGCTCGACGAACTGCTCGATGCCCGTTTGCTGTACAGCCCGCCTGACTGGCAGCGACTGGGCCAGCAACTGCGGGACGACCTCGCCGCAGTTGCCGACGACCAGGAAGCCGAAATGGACGTGTTGCGCCACTTCCAGCACCAGCAGGTTTTCCGGCTGTGCGCCCAGGATCTGGCAGGCCAATACAGCCTCACAACGCTGTCGGACCATCTGTCTGACCTGGCCGACCTGATTCTGGCCGTCACCATAGAGCGTGCCTGGGCAGAGCTGCCGGGCAAGCACAAACCGCATGCGGCCTTCGCCGCAATCGGCTACGGCAAACTGGGTGGCAAAGAGCTGGGTTATGGTTCGGACCTCGACATCATCTTCGTTTACGAAGACGACGATGCGGAAGCCGGCGAGAAATACACCAAACTGGCCCGTCGCATCATCAGCTGGCTCAATACCGCCACCGCTGCGGGCACTCTGTATGAGGTCGATTTGCGCTTGCGGCCGAATGGCGCATCTGGCCTCCTGGTATCGAGCATCGAGGGGTTGACCCAATACCAGCAGGCAAACGCCTGGGTCTGGGAACACCAAGCCTTGACCCGCGCACGTTTCGCAGCGGGCGACCATGCCGTCGGGGCCAAGTTTGAAGACGTACGCCGTAATATCCTCAGCCAGCAACGCGACCGGACAAAGCTGGCGCAGGAAGTCGTTGCGATGCGCGAGAAAATGCTCGCGACCCATCCCGCCAAGCCCAACGATGTAAAGCATCTGCGTGGCGGCCTGGTCGATGTGGAATTCATCGTCCAGTATCTTGTCCTAGCCTACGCAAACCCCCATCCCGCCCTACTGGCCAATAGCGGTAATATCGCCCTCCTGCGGCTGGCGGCCGATGCAGGCCTGATTCCGCAGGACTTGGCAGGCGATGCACAGGAGGCTTATCGCCGCCTGCGGGCGCTGCAGCACAAGGAGCGGCTGGATGGCACCTCGCCCAGCGAAGCAGCGCTTGCCACTGTGGCGCCTTACTGTGAAGCAGTACGCAAACTCTGGCAGGCCGTATTCGGCTAGTTTCCATTCAACCGAGCATTCAGCACCGTACCAACCTCGAGCGATAAAATGAAGCAATCATGAGGAACGCAGATAGATGAACAAGATCGTCAAATACACACTTTATGGCACCGGCAGTGTATTGGTCCTGGGCGGGGTCGCTATCGCTTATATCGCCGCCACGTTCGAGCCGGACATGCTCAAACCGCAGCTGGAACAACTGGTCAAGGACGAAAAGCAGCGTACCCTGAAGTTGACCGGCCCGATCAAGTTATCGATCTTCCCCAACATCGGCGCCACGCTCTCCGATGTCAGCCTGTCCGAGCGCAACTCAGATATGCCATTTGCCCAGATTACCGACGCGCGCGTGTCGCTCCAGTTCTGGCCGCTCTTGAGCAAAAAGGTTGTTGTCGACGCGGTGGAGTTACATGGCGCTTCCGTACGGTTGGTACGTGAAGCAGATGGCAAATTCAACTTTGCGGATTTGCTTAGCAAAACAGATACACCAGAAGAAAACAAACCTGTCGATTTCGACATATCGCGCATCCGTGTCGACAAGGTGTCTGTTGATTTCGCCGACAAGCAAAACAGCCGCCAGATCAACCTGTACGACCTGGCCCTTTCTGCAAATGGGCTGACCATCAAGGGCGCGCGTAATGTCGACTTCAGCACCCGTGCGCAGCTTTCCACGCCAAAGCTGGACGTACAGCTTGCGGCAAAGCTCGATAAGCTCGACATGGATACCGATGCCAAGCGCTTTCAGCTGGATGACCTCAAAGCCAATATGGATGGCAAGCTGGCTGCCGACACCATCAAGTTGAACCTGAGTGCGCCCAAGCTGAGTCTGGCCAGCCAGGCCGCCAGTGCAGAGACGGTCAACCTGACTGCGCTGCTGAACGGCGCAAACCGGCAGATTGATGCCAAGCTCAAACTCGAAGGCCTGTCAGGCGATACCAAGCTGATCGCCGCCCACTCCCTTGCGCTGGACCTGGATGCCAAACAGGCCGGTACAGCGGCGAAGCTCGTCATCAGCAGCCCACTGGGGTTGGATGCAGAAACCCTGGCGTTGAGCCTGTCGCGCCTGGCGATCAAAGGCAATATCACTGCCGGGCCGGCCAAGGCGGCACCCGTGGATCTATCCGGCCACCTGAATATCGGCATCAAAGCCCAGGCAGTCGATACCGCGCTTGCCGGCAAGCTCGACAATAATGGCCTGACCTTGAATGCTTCCGTCAAAGACTTCAGCCAACCGACTGTACGCTTTGACCTGAAGGCGGATGCTATCGACCTTGATCGCTATATCGTCCCGCCCAAGCCAACCAGCGTGGCTGCAGCAGTAACGCCACCGGCAAAGATCGACCTCTCGCCCCTCAAGCCATTGAATGTCGACGGCCGTGTCAGCATCGGCCAAATGAAAAAAGGCCAGATCGACGCGCGGGATATTCGCGTTGCCCTCAACGCAAAGAATGGCATGTTGGTCATTCCCACCGCCACCATGAAGGCGTTTGGTGGCGACATCGATGCCAGCGCCACGGCAACGGCCTCCGCCACGCCCCACATCACCGTCAAACCCAAATTGTCAGGGGTCGATATCAATGCGGTACTCCACCAGTTTGCCAATTTCGATCGTCTGGAAGGCCGTGGTTTTGTCGATGGCAGCCTGACTGTGGAAGGTGGTGATGTGGTAGCGATGAAAAACAGCGTCAGCGGCAACCTGAATGCCAAGCTGCTTGATGGTGCACTTAAGGGTATCAATATCGGCAAGACACTGCGTGATGCAAAAGCCACGTTGGCCAGTTTCCAGGGAGGTGAGAAGACCATCGCCAGCAGCCAAAGCGAGAAGACCGATTTCACGGAACTCACCGCCAGCCTGCAGCTGAACAACGGTCTCGCCACCAACAAAGACTTGAGCATCAAGTCACCATTACTTCGGGTGAATGGCGAAGGCGAAGCGGACCTGAAAACCGAAACGGTGAATTACCTCGTCAAAGCGGCCTTGGTTGCCACCAGCAAAGGCCAGGAAGGCGCGAGCCGGGATGATCTGCGTGGCTTGACCATCCCCGTACGCATCAAAGGTAGCTTCGCCGCACCAAGCTATTCGCTCGACCTTAGCGCGGCACTGAAAGAAAACGCCGGTGCGAAACTGGAAGAGAAAAAAGCCGAAGTGAAGCAGGAGTTGAAAGAGAAAGCCAACGATGCGATCAAGAAGGGATTGAAGAGTCTCTTCAAGTAAGCGAAGCAACGATCAGGCAGCGCACACCAGGAACCTATCCAAAGACTAGTGAACCGGACTTTGGATAGGTTCGGTTTCTGCCTGCAACCGCTTCCAGCACGCCCTCGCAACAGCTACACTCACAGCCCACACATTGCAGTGCAACATACTCCTGACCACCTCATGGAATACCTCGATCTCTCCCCTTGCAGCGCCGCCACCGGCACCATCCGACTTCCAGGCTCCAAAAGCATTTCCAACCGTACGCTGCTGCTCGCCGCCCTCGCGCAAGGCACAACTGAAGTGCGTGGGCTGCTGGATTCCGACGACACGCGTCGCATGTTAGAGGCGCTGGAAACCCTGGGTGTGAAATGGGAAAAGATCACGGAACGCGACTATGTAGTGCATGGCGTTGGTGGCGCCTTCCCCGTCAAGACGTGTGAGCTCTTCCTGGGCAATGCCGGTACCGCTTTCCGTCCACTGACCGCTGCGCTGGCGCTGATGGAGGGTGACTACACCCTCAAGGGCGTCGCCAGAATGCATGAACGGCCGATTGGCGATCTGGTCGATGCGCTGCGCAAACTCGGCGCACAAATCGATTACCTGGGACAGGAAGGCTACCCGCCGCTGCGTATCCGCCCTTGGCAGAATCCGCATGATGTCACGCCGGGTCTGCACACGAGCGTCCGCGGCGATGTATCAAGCCAGTTTCTTACAGCGTTGCTGATGGCATTGCCGCTTGGCGGCGAGGATGCCCGCATCGAAGTAGCCGGCGAATTGATTTCCAAGCCCTATATCGAGATCACCCTTAATCTGCTGCGCCGCTTCGGTGTGCACGTGGACAGACGCGGTTGGAACGAGTTTCACCTCCCAGCCCGCCAGCGTTACCACAGCCCCAAAACCATACGTGTGGAGGGTGATGCGAGTTCCGCCTCCTACTTCCTGGCTGCCGGTGCTATTGGCGGCGGACCTGTACGTGTCGAGGGTGTTGGCAACAGCAGTATCCAGGGCGATGTGAAGTTTGCCGAGACCCTGGCCCAGATGGGCGCGCTGATTGCCATGGGCGAGGACTGGATCGAAGCAACGGGCCCTATTGTGGCGCAGGGCAAGAAGCTCACGGCAGTCGATGCCGACCTCAACCATATTCCGGATGCGGCTATGACTATCGCGGTGCTCGCCTTGTTCGCAAATGGCATCACCACGATCCGTAATGTCGCCAGCTGGCGTGTGAAGGAAACCGACCGCCTGAGCGCAATGGCGACAGAGCTGCGCAAAGTGGGCGCTACTGTGGAAGAAGGGACAGATTACCTTCGCATCACACCTCCGGCCGCCTTGGTGCCCAATGCCGTTATTGACACCTATGACGACCATCGCATGGCCATGTGTTTCTCCCTGGTGGCGGTGGCTGGTACACCCATCCGCATCAACGACCCCAAGTGTGTCGGCAAAACCTTCCCTGAGTATTTCGAAGTATTGGGCCGGGTTGCGCATTGAGTTGGCCCCGTACCGTCTGCACCGGTAGAATTAGCGATTAACCAATCGCGGTCCGCCCCTTCTCCCCTTGGGAGAGGGCTTGGTGCTATTGGCGTATTTTCTTCGAATCGCAGCGCCGAGCTCCTGGGCGCGCTCAAATGATTCGAGTCAGTACGTCAACAATGCCCAGGGTGAAGGAGCACCGCTTGAACTTTTTCCGCCAACGCACCCCTCGCGCCGCCCCTCTCCCGTGGCTGCTAGGTTGTGTACGTTGGCCGTAGGCACTTATGTCCTTGCTTCCTCTACTGAACGATCGCTTCGCCAGCGCCCTGGCGCAAGTCGGTGCCCCCAACGCCCACCCCCTGGTTCAACAGGCTGGCCGTCCCGAGTTCGGTGACTATCAAATGAATGGCGTGATGGGCGCGGCAAAAGCGCTCAAGCTCAATCCGCGTGAGCTGGCGCAAAAGGTCATCGATGCGGTCGACCTTGCCGATATCGCCGCCAGCTTGGAGATTGCCGGCCCCGGGTTCATCAATATCAAGCTGGCTGATCAATTCCTCGCCGCCCGGGTCGCGTCTGCGCTGAACGATACCCACCTCGGCGTAGAAAACCTGCCGCGCCAAAAGGTGATGGTGGAGTACTCCTCGGTCAACCTCGCCAAGGAAATGCATATCGGCCACTTGCGTGGCGGCATCATTGGCGATGCACTGGCCCGTATCCAGGGTTTTGTCGGCCAGGAAGTCATCCGCCAGAACCATGTGGGCGATTGGGGTACGCAGTTCGGTATGTTAGTGGCCTATATGGTCGAGTCGAGCAAGGCCGGCGAGGCAGATTTCGAACTGAAGGACCTGGACAGCTTCTATAAAAAGTCGAAGGTGCGTTTCGATGAAGACCCAGTCTTCGCCGACCTCGCCCGCGAATATGTGGTCAAGCTGCAAGGGGGTGATGCGGAAGTGTTGGCGCTTTGGAAGCAGTTCGTTGCCATCTCGCTGACCCACTGCAATGCGATCTACCAAAAACTGGGACTGCTGTTAAATGATGGTGATGTGCGCGGCGAGAGTTTCTACAACGACGATCTGCCCGTATTGGTGGGAGAACTGCGTGAAAAGGGCATCCTGACCGAGGACCAAGGTGCACAGGTTGTCTTCCTTGATGAGTTCAAGAACAAAGATGGCGAACCGGCTGCCTTTATCGTGCAAAAACAAGGGGGCGGCTATCTGTATGCCACGACCGACCTGGGCGCGATTCGCTTCCGTACCCGTGAATTAAAGCTGGACCGCTGCTTGTATGTCGTCGATGCGCGGCAGGGCCTGCATTTCCAACAACTGTTCACCACCGCCCGTAAGGCGGGGTTCCTGGCCGAGCACGCCCAGTTCGAACATATTGCCCACGGCACCATCATGGGGCCGGATGGCAAGCCACTGAAAACCCGCTCCGGCGACTCGGTCAAGCTCGGTGATCTGCTTGATGAGGCTATCGACCGCGCTTATGCGCTGGTCAGCAGCAAGAACCCGGATCAGGACGAAGCCAAACGCCGCGAAATCGCCACTGCTGTCGGCATTGGCGCGCTGAAATACGCAGACCTCTCGAAGAACCGGAATACCGATTACATCTTCGACTGGGATGCCATGCTGTCTTTCGAAGGCAATACCGCGCCATATCTGCAGTATGCCTACACCCGCGTAAAGAGCATTTTCCGCAAGGTGGGTGACTGGGACCAAAAGGCAGCCATCAACCTGACCGAACCTACGGAACATGCCCTGGCATTGGAATTGGCACGCTTTGCCGATGTCATCCATCAAGTCGCGCGCGACAGTCTGCCGCATTTCCTGTGCAGCTATCTCTACAACGTGGCGACAGCCTTCTCTCGCTTCTATGAAGCCTGCCCGGTATTGCAAGACGGTACCGCCAATACCAGCCGCTTGCGTTTATGTGCGTTGACAGCTGAAACGCTCAGGACGGGTCTTGGGCTGTTGGGTATTCAAGTATTGGAGGTCATGTGAGCGAAAGCAGCGGGCTTTGAACCGATTCTAAAAATGGTCGAGTTAACTCGACCATTTTTATTGGCTTTCTTATTCCAAGCTATTGAGCCTGACCAAAGACTTACCAAAACTCTTACCGGTGTTCAGATCAATCAGTGCCTGTGGCGCCGCAGCAATGCCATTTGTAATCGTGTGTTGCCACTTAAGCTTGCCCTCACGTACAAGCTCCGTAGCTACCTGCTGAAAGCGCCCAGTCAGGTCGAAGTGATCCATCACGATGAAACCTTCCATGCGCAATTTGCGTGTCACGACATTATAGAGGTTGGATGGACCGGGCCTTGGCGCCGCATCGTTGTACTGGTCGATCATTCCGATACAAGCGATACGGCCAAATTCCCGCATATGGTCAAGCGCAACACGCAGCTGCTCGCCACCGGCGTTGTCCAGATAGACATCGACTCCATCGGGGAAAGCGCGCTTAACGGCTAATTCAAAGTCTGGTGCACGGTAATTAACGGCGACATCAATACCCGCCTCCCTCTCCAGCCACAATCGCTTTTCTTCGCTACCGGCAGTACCCACCACGTAACAACCTTTCGCTTTCGCCAACGCACATGCAACTACCCCCACTGTGCCTGTCGCGCCAGAAATGAATACCCGTTCGCCCGGTTCAAGTTTTGCGACTCGGGACAAGGCAACATATGCCGTCAAACCCGGGTTACCAAGTGCGCCGAGATACGATTCGATCGGTACCTCCATGGCAGACGAAATGTCTAGGCGTTGCACATTGGCTGCCTTTGCCACATACGCTTCACGCCACCCGAACATGCTTGTTACGTAGTCCCCAACCTTCAATTCAGCCGTATTGGAAGTAATTACCTGCCCGATTGCGCTGCCTTCCAGCGCGTGGCCCAGTTGAAAAGCCGGGATATAGCTTGGTCCCTCATTCATACGTCCACGCATGTAAGGGTCCACCGACATCCAAAGATTTCTTACCAGGACTTCCCCCTCTCCGGGTACAGGAAGTGGAACCTCAACCATGACGAAATTGGCCAGTGTTGGTAAGCCAACAGGCCGAGACTTCAGACGGATTTCATTGGAAATCAATGTGGAAGATGTGCGATTCATAGACTCTTACTCCGCTATTTAGTACAGCACCCAGTCTATTTCGGTGCGCTTAATTCCAGCAGTCGTTGGCATCTCAATAGTTTGTTGCCAAACTGGCAACAATGATCGATCCTCAGCTACTCAAAATCTTTTCCCGGGTTGTGCGGCTTGGCAGTTTCAGCCGCGCCGCTGCTCATTTAAATGTCGACAAGTCGGCAGTCAGCCGTGCCGTGGCCAAGCTTGAGAAGCAGCTCGGCATGCGTCTCCTTTATCGCGACACACGCAAGCTGCATCTCACCGATGCAGGCGCGGCGGTCTGGTTTGAGGCGCAAAAGGTCGATGAATCGCTCGACATGCTGGAAAGCTACGCCGAAACCTATACGGGCGAAGCCATGGGCGTATTGCGCGTATCGTGTTCGTCCGGCTTTGGGCGCGTAGCGCTCTTACCCATCATCGATACGTTTTTACGTAATCATCCCAAAATCGAGCTTGAACTAGAGTTTGAAGACCGCTTTACTGATCTGGTCGCGGAAAATATAGACGTAGCGCTGCGTCATTCGCACTTTCTGCCCGACTCTATACTGATAGCACGTCCTTTGTGCGAAAACCCCCGCCTACTGGCGGCTGCCCCTGGCTATCTGGCGAACGCCGGTACATTGACCTGGCCTGCCGACCTTGTTGAACATGTCTGCCTCGTCTATGGCAAATCTGCCGTGCGCCTGGACAAGTGGGTGTTCGATACCGGTTCAAAGCAACTCGAGGTACAGGTCCAACCGCATATCACCCTGAACGATACTGAAGCGCTGGTACGCCTTGCTGTACGTGGTCAAGGTATTGTGTTGCTCGATCGCTTTCTGCTCGAACCAGAAATCGCCAGTGGTGCGCTGGTCGAAGTACTACCGCAATACCGCCCTACGCCGGGCTTTCCTATCCACGTCGTCTACCCGGCGCGCAAATGGTTGCCTCGTAAGACAGCGGCTTTTATTGAGTTTATCGATCAGCATCTGAAAGCCTCATAGACCTATACAGCTTTCAGGCAATAAAAAACGGCCAGAGTAACCTGGCCGTTTTTATGGGGGGCATCGGACCTACTTGGCGGTCTTGAACTGGTTGAACGCCTTGGTCAACGTCATTTGCGTCGGCTGGTCGATCACTGCCAATGGCTGAAGCTTCTGTAGCGCGTCAGCAGCGGGATAGATCTTGATATCGCCACTGATCTTCTTGTTGACCAAGGCAGTCGCCTTGGCATTCGGGTTCGCGTAGCTCACCGTATTCGAGATCGCAGCCACCACCTTGGGGTCGAGAATATTGTTGATCCACTTGTGGGCGCTTTCCGCATTCTTGCTGTCTTTCGGAATCGCCATCACATCCAACCACATGATGGTGCCTTTGTTGGGGACCACGTACTCAACATTCTGTGGCTTCTTGGCAGCTGCGGCGCGATCACGGGCAATGTACACATCTCCGTTGTACGCCATCGCTACGCACACATCGCCATTGGCCAACAAATCGATGGGAGAGTCATTAAATACCCGCACGTCCTTGCGTACGGCCTTCAAGGTCTCAAGCGAAGCCGCCACGTTGGCCTTGGAAAAGTCATTGGCCGGCTTGCCGTTATAGATGTTCAACATGGCGAATAGATTCTTCGTCATGGTGATGAACGAAATACCGCAGCTCTTGAGCTTACTGGTGTACTTGGGATTAAAAAGCAGCTCCCATTGGTCTGCCGGCATCGGCTCATTACCCAACGCCTTCTTCACCTTGTCTGCATTGATGCCAAATGCCATGGTGCCCCACATATAGGGCACCAGGAACTTATTACCCGGGTCTACCGTCTCCAGTTTCTTCAGGAATTCTGGATTCAGGTTGGCCAGATTGGGTAGCTTGGTCTTGTCGATAGGCTGAAAAATGCTGGCCTGTATCCACTTGCCTGCGTAGTCGGCCGACGGATAGACCACGTCATAACCCGATTTGCCAGTCAGCAGTTTCGACTGCAGCGTTTCGACACTGTCAAACAAGTCGTACTTTACTTTGAGGCCTGAGGCCTTCTCGAAATTGGCAATCGTGTCTGGCGCAATGTAGTCGTTGTAGTTGTAGACGTTCACGGTGCCTGCAGCATACGCAGCAGTGACAGACAACAAGCCAAGTACGCTGCCGAGCACAGTCGGCTTGATGCAGAAGTGGGCCATGTGAATGGGGACTCCGGAAAAGCATGAAACAAGGGTGACCCTATTGGAAATAGGCCACCCTATGAAATTGGGTTCTAAGCGTTTGAACACTGGATTTTCGAGCGCGTATTAGACCACGCAGAAAGCTTGAATTGGGAATATTTTCTGCTGTGGTTCAGTACCTTGTCCGCATTTGCCACAAGCCTGTCATCCCCCTCGCCGACTGGTAAGATACGGGGTAATTCCTGGATACATTCACAATGCAAAACTATCTGAACCTCCTTCAGCACGTCATCGACCACGGCACCGAAAAAACCGACCGTACTGGTACCGGCACCAAATCGGTATTTGGGCACCAGATGCGCTTCGATCTGTCACACGGCTTTCCGCTGGTCACCACCAAGAAAGTCCACCTCAAGTCCATCATCCATGAACTCCTTTGGTTTCTGCGGGGTGACAGCAATATCAGCTACCTGAAAGAGAACGGCGTAAGCATCTGGGATGAATGGGCCGATGCTGAAGGTAACCTGGGTCCCGTTTACGGTGTGCAATGGCGTAGCTGGCCTACAGCAGATGGCCGGCATATCGACCAGATCACCCAGGTGATAGAACAGATAAAGCGGACGCCGGATTCCCGGCGTTTGATTGTCTCCGCCTGGAATGTCGGCGAGATCGACAACATGGCGCTGCCGCCTTGCCACGCGTTCTTCCAGTTCTATGTCGCAGATGGAAAACTCAGCTGCCAGCTGTACCAGCGCTCCGCCGATCTTTTCCTGGGCGTGCCATTCAATATCGCCTCCTATTCGCTGTTGGTGCTGATGGTTGCCCAGGTTTGCGGCTTGAAGCCGGGTGAATTCATCTGGACCGGCGGCGACTGCCATATCTATTCCAACCATATGGAACAGGTACGGCTACAGCTGTCACGCCAACCACTGCCCTTGCCCACGATGAAGCTGAATCCGGATGTGAAGGATATCTTCAGCTTCAAGTATGAAGACTTTGTGTTGGAAGCTTACGAAAGTCACCCTGCCATCAAAGGGGCAGTAGCGGTTTAAACACCGGATCGTACGCGTTGCAATCTCTGATCAGCAGCTAAACAAAACAAAAAGAAGGAACTGACGATGACGTCGTCACGCCTTGTCGCAGGCCTGACGGGCTTGTTACTTTCCATACACACCGTGGCAGCCACCAGCGGTTATTTCCGTTTCCCCACGATCCACCAGGACAAACTGGTTTTCACTGCCGAGGGGGACTTGTGGCTTGCCAACGCAACAGGCGGCACAGCCCAGCGGCTTACTTCCCATATGGCAGAGGAAAGCCGCGCCGCCATCTCTCCCGATGGGCGTTGGTTGGCTTTTTCAGCCAACTACGAGGGTGCGACAGAGGTTTACGTCATGCCCGTGACTGGCGGTCTGCCCAAACGCGTCAGCTTTGAAAACAGCCGGTCTCTCGCACTCGGATGGACCCCCCGCGGCGAAGTCCTGCTGAGTGCACAACATGAGAGCGGCCCCTCGTCCTTGCGTATTGTGGTGGCCGTTGACCCCAATACGCTGACCCGCCGGGTCTTTCCTTTGGCGGACGCCAATGATGCGGTGCTCGATGAGCGTGGCGAAACGATTTATTTCGTACGCTTTGGGCTTGCCTTGACCGGCGACAATGCACGCGCCTACCGTGGCGGCGCCATGGCACAGCTTTGGCGCTACCGGCTCGATGGCAATGGCGAAGCGGAACGTATCGGCCCGCAGGACGCCAATGTGCGTCGTCCGATGTGGTGGCAAGGCCGACTGCTTGTGGTCAGCGATCGCAGCGGGCGCGACAACCTATGGTCAATGGCTGCCGATGGCACCGATATGCGCCAGCTTACTCGACATCAGGACTTTGACATCCGTACGGCATCGCTGGGGCAAGGCAAAGTCAGCTACCAGCTCGGGGCGGATATACGGGTGTTCGATTTGGTCAGCCAACAGGACCAGATGGTGGATATCCAGCTTGTGTCCGACTTCGACCAGCAAAGAACCCGTTGGCTGGAAAAGCCGCTGCGTTATCTAAGCAGCACCCGCTTCTCACCCGATGGCGAGCGGATAGCGGTAACGGCACGTGGTCAGGTTGCTCTGGCAGGAACCGGCACATTACGACGGGTCGAATTGGCACGCCCTGCCGGCAGCCGTCTTTGGCAAGCCGCCGTCAGCCCCGATGGAAAATGGGTCTACGCCATCAGCGATGCCAGCGGAGAACAGGAAATCTGGCGATTTCCCAGTGACGGGAGTGCCGGGGCCGAGCAACTGACACATGACGGCAATATCCATCGTGCCAATCTGTACCCCTCGCCCAATGGTAAAGCGCTCGCCCATACCGACAGACGAGGCCGGCTATGGCTGCTGGACCTGACCAGCCGCAAGAATCAGATCATCGATGATGGCAGCAGTGCAAATACCGACGAATACGGCGAAGTCGTCTGGTCGCCCGACAGCCGTAATCTGGCGTTTATACGCAGCAATAATTCACGAGGACTCAACCAACTGGCCATATATTCACTGCCCGGCAGGCAAACCGCGTGGCTGACCAGCGACAAGTACGATACCGGCTCACCCGCATTCAGCCCTGATGGCCGTTGGCTGTATTTCCTGTCCGACCGCAGCTTCAATCTCGTCAACCGTACTCCTTGGGGGGATCGTAATCTAGGGCCCTACTTCGATAAGCGGAGCAAGGTGTATGCATTGGCTTTGCAGCCAGACAACCGCTTTCCATTTCAGCCCAAGGATGAACTGAACACTGACAAGAAGTCATCGGACAACGATGAGCATGAAGACAACAAACCAGTAAGTAACAAATCTGCCAAAGACAAGCCGAGCAAGCTGCCCGACATCGTTTGGGAAGGCTTGGCGACCCGGTTATATGAAGTGCCGCTTCCCGCCAGCAACTACAGTTCAGTGAATGTCGATGACAAACGCCTGTATTACCTGGAAGGTGATGACGGCAAGGCTCAGCTGAAAACTTTGGCGCTCGAAAACACGAACCCCAAGCCCGAAGTCTTTGCGAGTGAAGTGCGCGAGTATGCACTGTCGCAGGACAGAAAAAAGCTGTTCTACCGCAAAGGCGGTGATGATGGCGGAGAAATGCTGATTGTGCCGGCTGGCTCGAAAGTCCCCAATGAGCTAGCCAAGGCTGTCGTGCGGTTCGGTGACTGGCGTTTGCAAATCGAGCCGCGCCAGGAATGGCAGCAGATGTTTGCCGATGCCTGGCGTACCCACCGCGACACCCTGTTCGACCGAGATATGCGCGGTGTGAACTGGCCGGCGATGCAGGACAAATATGCGCCGCTGTTGCCGCGGGTTGCCGACCGGGCTGAACTGGATGATCTTCTTGCACAGATGATCGGTGAAGTCAGTACGCTGCATTCGCAGATCCTTCCCGGCGAGATGCGTAACATTGACGACACCGTCGCAGCTGCTGGCCTGGGTGCTTTGATGGAGCGCGTAACACAGGGCTGGAAAGTGGCGCGCATCTACCACAGCGAGGCTGAGTTGCCGACCGAGCGGTCACCCCTGCAAGCGCCAGGCGTAGATGTACGTGAAGGAGACATCGTCGTCAGTATCAACGGGCGCACCGCCGCCGACAGCCGGGATTTATCCGACCTGTTGCGCAACCAGGCTGGGCAGCAGATTTTGCTCGAAGTACAACGCGGTAAAACCAGGGTTAAGCGCGTGGTGGTTCCATTAAATCCACGCCAGCAGGCTTCGCTCAGATACACCGACTGGGAGCAAAGCCGCCTATCCGCAGTACAACAGGCCAGTAAAGGGCGGATGGGTTATCTGCACCTACGCGCCATGGGTAGCAACGATATCGCCAGCTTTGCCCGTGAGTTCTATGCCCAGTACGATCGCGAAGGGCTGATCATCGATGTACGCCGCAATAATGGTGGCAACATCGACAGCTGGGTAATCGAAAAACTATTACGTCGTGCCTGGGCATTCTGGGCACCGCCGGGTGTCGGACCTTACACCAATATGCAGCAAACGTTTCGTGGCCATCTTGTGGTGTTGACTGATGCGCTGACCTATTCCGATGGCGAAACCTTCGCCGCGGGCGTCAAGGCGCTTAAACTCGGGCCTGTCATCGGCAACCGCACAGCCGGTGCGGGCGTTTGGCTATCGGACAACAACCGTCTGATCGATGAAGGCAAGCCTCGGGTAGCCCAAACCGGCCAATTCGGGATGGACGGCCGCTGGTTGATCGAAGGCGTGGGCGTGGAACCTGATATTGAAGTGGATAATCCTCCCCATGCCACGTTCCTAGGAGAGGATCGCCAATTGGATGCTGCCATCCGCTACCTTAACGATAAGCTGCAAACTGAGCCTATCGCCCCGCTACGGGGGCAGAAGGTACCGCCATTGACGTTGCCCAAGCAAGCGGAGTACCCATGACAGAACCTTGCCGCTGTAACTGGGCAAACCCCAAGAACCCCCTATACATCGCCTACCACGACGAGGAATGGGGTGTGCCAAATCACGATGAAGTCCGCCTGTTCGAGATGCTCAACCTGGAAGGTGCACAGGCTGGTCTTTCGTGGGAAACCATTCTGAACAAACGTGAAGGTTATCGACAGGCTTTCGCGAACTGGGATGCGGAAACCGTGGCCCGTTATGACGACGCCAAAGTGGCAGAGCTGTTGGCGAACCCGGCTATCGTACGCAACAGGCTCAAGGTGGCCGCGGCAATCAATAACGCCAAGGCTTATCTTCGCCTGCGTGAAAGCGGGTTGACGCTTGATAGCTACCTATGGGCTTACGTTGAGGGCCAGCCAATCCAGAATGCGTTTGCCGACTACCGACATGCACCCACCAAGACTGCAATATCAGACCAGATTTCCAAGGACCTGGCCAAACGGGGATTCAAGTTCGTCGGCTCCACCATTATCTACGCCTATATGCAGGCCAGCGGCCTGGTCAATGACCATGCTGTCAGCTGCTTTCGCTACCAACAAGTGAAGGATCTACGTGCATGAGCACACTACTGGAAATGATCGAGATTGAAACCAAGCCAAAGCCTGAATGGGCCGTCATCTGGATGCATGGCCTGGGTGCAGATGGCAACGACTTCGTGCCGGTAGTACCTGAGTTAGGCTTGGCTGATGCCCCCGGCGTGCGGTTTGTCTTTCCACATGCGGAGATGATACCGGTGACCTGCAACAACGGTTATGTCATGCGCGCTTGGTACGACATCCTGGAACTGGACTCCATCAGCCGCCGTGTGGATGAAGCAGGCATCCGCAAAAGCCGCGAGGCGGTCCGGGCGCTGATCGAGCGGGAAAACAAACGGGGCATTCCCAACCATCGTATCTTCCTGGCAGGCTTCTCCCAAGGTGGTGCAATGGTATACAGCACCGGCCTTACCCACCCCGATAAGCTCGCGGGTCTGATCGCCCTATCGACCTATATTCCCTCTGCAGCACTGCTAGACGCCGAGACCCACCCCGCCAATAGAGACACCCCGGTTTTCGCAGCACACGGATTGCAGGACCCTATCGTGCCCTTTGTGCTGGGCGAAGCCGCCAAAAACGTGGTAGCGCAATCTTCACGGACCGTCGATTGGCACAGTTACAGAATGCCGCATTCTGTTTGTACCGAGGAAATCGAAGCGATTGGGGCTTGGCTCAAAGCCCGTATAGCTGGCTAGCCTGTCAGCTCAAAAACAAATAGGCCGATTTATGAAATCGGCCTATTTGTTTTTGAACGTTTTACTGTCATATGTCCCGGCGCAGCACCTCAACCGATGCCCATACCCAGTCAGGTCCCTTTTCCAGAGTTTCATTGATACGCACCATGAATACCTTCTCCCGTGCCGCCACCTGATAAATCTTGGCAGGCGCATAGTCTGCCGCGTGTATCAGCAAGCTGTTCATCCGCTTTCCATCGCCAACATAAGGGATGTATAGCGCGCTCTTCGGTGCGGTAAGCCCCAACGTATCAATACCACCATCGAACGAGACTGTCGATTGCTTCTCCCCATCCAGTGACTTCAAGCTGGCCGCGACCGGCGTGGTGGAAAGCACTTGCACCCCGGCATAGAGATGTTCCGCATCAATGCGATTCAAACGGCGCGTCACCGCAATCATCCAATTACTGTTTGCATCATTACGAACAGCCAACAGCACCCCCAAACGCACCCAGTCATGGCCATTCAGGGGCAGTACAGCACCAAAACCGCCGGCGGACTGGTTCTCCACCACCCAGTCGGTGTGTTCGATCTCCTTGACCTTGCTGCCATATGCATAGTTACGTGACTGCATGGTGGCGGCCTTCTGCCGCGTCCGCTCGGTCACATAGCCATACAACTTCATGTCCATCACTTCATCGCTGTCTGGCGCATGCCGGGCGGTGGCTCTGGCCATGGCGCGCTCATCATCAAAGCGTATTGCGGAAAAAATATGGTCAAGCCCCGCTACAACCTGCACCAGCTTATTGACGTGCGTACGCTCATCACGCGCCATTTGCTGATTACGCTCACGCGACCAGAGAATTTCCAGCTGCCGCATAAAGTCCAGGCAGGCTGGCATGCGGGCATCATCGCCCAGACCTAAACGGGACGGAGAATCACCCGCCTCCAAGAGGTGCATGGTACGGCTCATCTCGGCCAATAACTCACTTACCCCCCAAAAGCGCAACATCTCGCCTTCGATAAAGCCATGAATCTTTGCTGGACCCGTGGGTTCAGTAAGGTTCACACAGTATTGGTGTACCTGCTCACGGCACTTGCGCTCGATCTGGACATGACGGGACCAGCCGGTCAACCAGCGGTCCGCCCAATCGAACTGACGCAAGCTGAAGTTACCGTTGTTCAACGTGGCCAACATCTGGATGCGGATAAATTCATCAGCACATGAGGTTGGTGTCGGGTCCTCGCTGGGATAAAGCGGGAATGGATCGGAATCAACCCCACTGATCTCGGCCAAGCGATACAGCTGATTAGTTGCAGCCCACAGTTGCACCGGCGGGGTCTGAAAACGGAAGAAGTGCCATTTAACTTGGATACCCACATAGTGCAGCGCACGGGCAAGCATTAAGGCTGTAATCTGGCGAAAACCATTCGCTTCTTCGGGTACCAGTTCTTCCATTACAACGAAAGGTTGATACGCCGCCAACATATCGCGTGAGAAACCGATGATGTCGTTCCACAGCTTCTCTTCGATCGCCTTCCCGGCTCTCGGGTTCTGCACATACTGCTGGCAAACCTGCAAATAGGTGAGCTGGATCTTCTCGTCAATGACAAACAACGCCTGCAGGTTCTCAACGTGATATTCCGTTCGACCGACAAGCGTAACAAGTTGGGCGCGCACCGCAGCAAGGCGACCACCCAAATCCTCATGGCTGATATCCTTGAACCATTGGTTTGCGGCACGCGCATCCGACAACGGATCGCCATCACGTTTTACCAAACCTGAAAAAATTTTCAGCATCAGTCGATCACCGCTATCGATTCACACAGCCATGCTTCTGCCTGTGCGCCATCATCAAAAACACGAACTTCGCTATCGATGAACAATCGGGACACCCAGGTTGCCCAGGTCACCCACTCATCCCGCGTCACCACTGCCACACGGCCAAAATGATGTCCGTGGGTACGCGAAAAACGAAGCTCTTCCCATACCAAGTCGACTGTATAGCCAAGCATATCGGTCAGGTCGAAAAGGAGATTGGGTTGCCCATGAAACTTCACTTCATAGAGCACGTTCTCCTCGAACTCCCGGTAATCAGCCAAAGTAAACTCACCCACTACGCTAGCCAACACACCGACTGGTTTATGTTCAATGGCGATCATGAGCTTTCTCCATCTTGCACTACTATGACAAACGCCTTGCTATTGACACATTCAGCCCAAAATAAATCAAGTAGGTCAATAACCAACCGGTGCCACACACCATTCTTTATAAGCAAGCCGGCCTATGTCCGCCATGGCTGTACTTAAACTGTGAGTTCTAACACTACGAATGCAAGCACCTGTGTACGTTCATCAGAGAGGGAGAGATGCGTTCGACCAATGGCGTGTTGTGCAAGATACGCATCAATGGCAGCATCAAAATAAAGCCCAGGTTTACCTCCTGAATCATGAGCAATTTGAATGCCGGCCAACGTAATAGGCGGCCTGATACCTGTTCCCAATGCCTTTGCAAAAGCTTCCTTTGCCGCCCATCGCTTAGCAAGGAATCGTCCACTATTGGCATCTGCTACAAAATTCGCACGCTCATCAGGCCCTAAAACACGGGTCAGGAAACGTGCCCCATGCCGCTGGTAGGCTTGTTCGATCCGGGCAATCTCAACCAGATCCGTACCGATGCCAAAGATCATAATTTATGCAGATCACGCAAAATATGGCGGGTATGAAGCGGCATGTCGCCAAGCAACTCCCCGAGTAACATACGCATCAATTGTTTGGCCTGTTGTGCAACCTGGGTTTCAGAGAAATCCTCCGCCAACATCGCCACAAGTGTGCGCCCTGATAGCACCAGCCCGCCATCCGAGCCGACATCCTTCACTCGCAACAAGCCCCGGCCGCTAAGAAAGCGATAAGTTGCATCCTGCTGCACCGGCATGCCTTGCGCATCACAATCGAGCACAATCCCATACCCCAGCTCACGCAGCAACGTCAGTTCAAACTTACGCAAGATCGGCTCGACTTCAAATCGTCCCTGATCAGCCAAAGTACGGATAGCTGCGTCGTAAGCGGCCAACAAACGGGCATGCGCATCTTCCCGCGGCAACAACTTAAGCAACAACTCGTTCAGGTAAAAACCACATATCAATGGCAAACCCGCCAGCTGAGGCACGCCACCTTGCCATTCTGCTGCGTGTAAAGTTTTCAACTCCCCAGTACCGAACCAGGACAAGGCCAAAGGCTGAAACGCCATCAAACAGCCACGCAGCGCAGAAGCAGGCCTGCGCGCACCCCGCGCTACCATGGCAACCCGCCCATGCTCGCGACTGAATACCTCGATAATGAGGCTGGTTTCCTTATAGGGGTAGCTATGAAGTAACCAGCAATAACTGGCTTCGATCCGTTCCTTGGTGCGTGCAGAGGTTGCTGCCATTCGACGTGTAAATAAATTTATGTGCGAATTTAGCTAAATCGCTGAGATACGTTCAAGCAGCCTTAGGGCTTGTTTACGATCTTACTGCGTAACTGTGATTAGGGCTTATGTGCGGCCCTAAACCCTGCTGACGGCTGCTCGCAACAGATTGTAAACAGGTTCTTACAAACTACTCGTAACCAAACTGGCGCACCAAACGAGTATCGTCTGCCCACCCGCTCTTCACCTTCACAAACACTTCCAGGTATACGCGGGAACCGAACATCTTTTCCATATCGGTACGGGCCTGAGTGGAGATTTCCTTCAGCTTCTCACCTTCATGGCCTATGACGATAGCCTTCTGGGCATCACGATCGACCAGAATCGCAGCAAAAATACGCCGAAGATTGCCTTCCTCTTCCCAACGTTCGATTTCAACTGTCGTCGAGTAGGGCAGTTCATCACCGACTAAACGGAAAATCTTTTCCCGAATCAATTCTGCCGCAAGGAAGCGTTCGCTACGATCGGTAACCTGATCCTCCTCGTACATCGGTTCACCTTCTGGCAGCAAGGGCTTGATGGCATCAACCAGCACATCAACCTTCATTACCTTTTTGGCAGAAACAGGGACGATGGCATGAAAAGGGAACTGGGTAGACATACGTTGGATAAAGGGGAGCAACTGTCCTTTATCTTTCAGCAGATCTGCTTTATTCAACACAAGGATGACGGGCCGATGTTTGGGCAGCAGCTTCATGACCTCGATATCGCGCTCATCGAACTTGCTGGCTTCAATGACAAACAACACCACATCAACATCCGACAACGTGGTCGTAACCCCACGATTCATCGCGTCATTGAGCGCACTCTTGTACTTGGTCTGAAAGCCTGGCGTATCGACAAAGATAAACTGTGTATCAGCATCCGTCCGAATACCCGTAATCCGATGTCGGGTCGTCTGTGCCTTACGGGAAACAATACTGATCTTCTGCCCGATTAAACGGTTCAGCAGCGTGGACTTTCCAACATTGGGTCGACCAACAATGGCAATGAAGCCCGTGTGAAAAACGTTGGCTTCACTCATGATTTCTTTCCTTTAGTAACAACCGGCAGCTCAGCTAGCGCACGCGTTGCTGCAACTTGCTCCGCAGCACGACGACTCCCCCCTTCACCCTGACAAATCAAATCAAGTGCAGGAATTTTGCAAGCAATAACGAAATGCTGATCGTGCGCCTCACCATGCTGACTGACAATCTGATATTCAGGCAAAGCCAGCCGCTGCGCCTGCAACCATTCCTGGAGGCGGGTCTTGCTGTCCTTCCCATGGGTTTCCGGATCGATTGCTGCAATACGAGGGCCAAGCAAGCGGGATACTGAACGTTTGGCTGCATCAAAACCACCATCCAGACAAATGGCGGCGAACAAAGCTTCCAGAGTATCCGCCAATATAGACGGCCGCTGATAACCCCCACTACGAGCCTCACCATCGCCCAGACGCAGATACTCGCTTAATCCAAGGTCGATCGCCAATTCAGCCAAGGTCTCTTTCTTGACTAAGCTGGCGCGTAAGCGCGACAGCTCACCCTCGCTGCGATCCGGAAAAGCATCGAACAACAACCAAGCGGTGACAGCATTCAGAATACTGTCACCCAAAAACTCCAACCGCTCGTTATGTGGCACGCCGAAACTACGGTGCGTCAACGCCTGACGCAACAACGCCTGTTCTCGAAAACGATAATCAAGCGCCGCTTCAAGCCGGGGAATGTCTCCACTCACCTTATTCCGCCACTGCACCGGCTTTTTCTTCCAACTCGAAGTGAAGCACTAAAGTAGCGTTAGCTACCAGCGGAACAGATGCATCATAGACTGCACCAATCGTCGTCCCCCCCTGAGCTTGCACAATATCCAAATCATCTGCACGTAACGATCTTATATTCTCAATTTCCGCACGTTTCATGAAAGCTTCGCGAATATCTGCAACAGGTGCCCCACCCTTTTCTTTCACCAACGCTTTGATCGCGGCCTTAATCCCAAAAAATTCGGTATATACCGGGATCAACTTGATAGTCAGAATGAAACCGGCACCTAAAACAATAGCCAGCAAGAGCATGGTGATAAATGTAAGACCCGACTGTTTACGCATATTTTCCTCGCTTTGTGCAACCGGCGCGCCAACCGTACCGGCCTCGCGCTATTTTAGTGTCTGTTTGCATATATTTCATATGCATAAATAGTTCAATCGATTTTGGTGCCAATACGGCCCAACTCACCCAGATTCATCCAGATCATAAATGCCTTTCCTGCCAAGTGGTTATCCGGCACAAATCCCCAATAACGCCCATCATTGCTGTTATCGCGATTATCCCCCAGCATCATGTATCTATCTGCAGGCACTGTACAACTAAAGCCTGTTTCATCGTGTTGGCAAGACTCTTCACGGCCCGGAAAATCCAACACACTCGGTGGAATCAAGGTAGGAGCACCGGGGACATTCAGCGTATCGTGCGCCTTACCATCCAATGTCTCACGCATACGCACAGCTTGCATTGTACTCTCACCACCATCCGAATAACGGTATTCCGCAACGGGTATGCTATCGACTTTTACACCGTTAATGGTCAATAGCTTATTACGGTACTCCACCTTATCGCCAGGGACGCCGATAACCCGCTTGATGTAATTCAAACGTGTATCCAAAGGATAACGGAACACAACAACATCACCGCGTTGTGGTTTTCCAATCGACACGACGGTCTCATTCAAGAATGGGATACGCATACCATAGGCAAATTTATTAATCAAAATAAAGTCACCAACCACCAGACCAGGTCGCATCGAACTGGAGGGGATCTGCATAGGCTCAACCACAAAGGTCTTTCCTATTCCGATTGCCGCAAGCACCAAAGCATTCGAAAAACCAAATGCAGCCCAATCCGGCAAGGGACGTTCATTACCTTTGGCCTTATATCCACGCAACTTGGCAAATAACACCAAAACGGCGGCAACCATCATCACCAGAAAGAACAAGTCACTTGGGTTAGCAAACTGAGACAACACACCCCAGGCACCGACCAGTATCAGGAAATAACCCCATAGGGCACTTTCACTCATTTGCTCCGCATCAAACACTGGTGGAGCGTTACGTCTTGCACGCCAAATCAGAATAGGGCCAATAAACAGTGCGGCAATCGCTAGCAGTGTCCAGTTCATGAGGGCTTTCGTTGCGTTGAAAGAAAACAATTAAGCTGTAACAGCCTGTTCTGAGCGCTACCCAGCTTGTGACCAGGGTAGCAGTGTCGAGCAGGCAAAACTTCTGGGAAAATTCAAACGCCGGGTCGCCCCGGCGTCTTGTTATTTGTCGCTAACCTGCAAGATAGCCAGGAAAGCCTCTTGTGGTATCTCGACGTTACCAACCTGCTTCATACGCTTTTTACCGGCTTTCTGTTTTTCCAGCAGCTTACGCTTACGGGAAATATCCCCACCGTAGCACTTGGCCAACACGTCTTTACGCATGGCCTTGACTGTCTCGCGCGCAATAATATGTGCGCCAATCGCTGCCTGGATCGCAATATCGAACATTTGACGCGGAATCAGCTCACGCATTTTACTGACCAGCTCACGCCCACGGTAAATGCTATTGGCTCGATGCACCATCAGGCTCAACGCATCAACTCGCTCACCATTGACCAGAACGTCAAGTTTGACCAAGTCATCAGCACGGAATTCCTTGAAGTCATAGTCCAACGAGGCATAGCCGCGTGATACGGATTTCAGTCTATCGAAGAAGTCCATCACCACTTCAGCCATCGGCAACTCATAGGTCAACATCACCTGGCGGCCCATGTACTGCATATTCTTCTGCACACCACGTTTAAGGTTGCACAGCGTCATCACTGGGCCAACATAATCCTGCGGCATCAAAATAGTCGCCGTGATGATCGGCTCGCGGATTTCCTCGATTTTGGACAACTCAGGCAGACGCGATGGGTTTTCAATCTCAACCACCTCGCCATCTTTGAGGAGCAACTGGTAGATTACCGTAGGCGCGGTGGTGATGAGATCCATATCGAACTCACGCTCCAGCCGCTCTTGCACAATTTCCAGGTGCAACAAGCCAAGGAATCCACAGCGGAAACCAAAACCCAGGGCTTGCGAAACTTCAGGCTCGAAATGCAACGACGCATCATTAAGCTTCAGCTTTTCCAAGGAATCGCGAAGCGCATCATAGTCATGGCTCTCTACCGGATAAAGACCGGCAAAAACCTGTGACTTCACCTCTTTGAAACCGGGCAAAGGCTCAGCTGCCGCAGGTTTCACCAAAGTAATCGTATCGCCAACCTTGGCGGAAGCGAGTTCCTTGATACCCGCAATGATAAAACCCACCTCACCAGCCTTGAGCGAATCACGCTGCATCGACTTAGGCGTAAATACGCCAACCTGCTCGCAAAGATGCTGCGCCTTGGTAGACATGAACAACAACTTGTCCTTAGGCTTGACTTCACCATCCACCACCCGGACCAACATCACCACACCGACGTAATTGTCAAACCAGGAATCGATAATCAGCGCTTTGAGCGGCCCTTCCGGATTACCACCTGGGGCAGGAATCTTGGCCACAACGGCTTCAAGAATATCTTCAATGCCTATGCCGTTCTTGGCGGACGCATGCACAGCATCCGTTGCCTCAATGCCGACAATATCTTCGATCTCTTCGATAACCCGCTCGGGTTCAGCAGCCGGCAGGTCGATCTTATTCAATACCGCCACCACTTCCACACCCTGCTCAATCGCGGTATAGCAATTCGCAACCGTCTGGGCTTCAACACCTTGCGAAGCATCCACAACCAGCAATGCCCCTTCGCAGGCGGCCAACGAACGGGAAACTTCATAACTGAAGTCCACGTGGCCAGGCGTATCAATCAGGTTCAGATTGTAGATTTGTCCATCACGCGCCTTATAGTGCAGCGCTGCGGTCTGCGCCTTGATGGTAATACCCCGTTCCTTCTCGATATCCATGGAATCAAGGACCTGCTCACTCATTTCGCGCAGCTCCAAGCCGCCGCAATATTGAATGAATCGGTCGGCCAAGGTAGATTTTCCGTGGTCGATGTGAGCGATGATCGAGAAATTGCGGATATGGTTCATAAAACTTCTATAGGTACTTTACCAGCCACAAGCAGCTGGAAACCGGCATGAAAAATGGGCACGTTGCGACGTGCCCACGTTGATTTCCAGGGATTTTACCGGATTAAACCAGGCTTGGCTGCTACATCAACCAAGGGACTGACGGGCGAGATAAGCCTCGAGCTTGTTGCGGTCCAGATGGTAGAAACAGATCACCTCATCCGCTAACCCGGTCAACACTGGAACCATATCGTTATATTTGGCCTCGGCTACATCATCGTCATCAATATCAAACCAGATAACGTCCAGATTCAGGTCCGGTGCCAGCAAACTCAATTCTTCCCGCATTTGCTGGCACAGACCACAATACTCTCGACCAAACAGCGTCAATAATGCCCGCTCAGTCATCCGTTGACTCACCTTTTGCCGGCAATTTGAGGCTCACAAAAAGCGACAATTCGCCCCGGCGTAAACGCAGAGGGATCGACGTACCGGGTTTGGCTTTGCTGATAGCCTCCTCAAGTTGTTTGAAAGAGGTGATTTCTTCGCTACCGAGCCCGATCAGAATATCGCCGGACTGAATACCGGCACGGGCAGCCGCACCCTGTACATTGATAACCTGCAGACCAAACTTCAACCCCATCTGCTTGAGCATGCGCGGATCGACGTCACGAACCGTCAAGCCGGATTTGTTCAGCGAATCCGCGCCGCCTCTGTCGCGCTTGAGCTCACGCTGCGCAGAGCGGCCGTCGGCCAATTGTTCCAGCTCACCCACGATGATCTTGAACGTCTTGGGGGTGCGATCACGCAATGCCTCGATCGACACACTGACACCTGGGGCTGTCTCGCCAACAATACGCGGCAAGTCGGAAGACTGCGTTACTTCGCGCCCATTGAACTTGAGGATTACGTCACCCGCCTTCAACCCAGCCTTGGCTGCGGGCCCATCCGCCTCCACGTTGCTCACCAGCGCACCTTTGTTATCTTTGAGACCAAAACTCGCGGCTAATTCATCGGTCATAGGTTGAATACCAACACCGATACGGCCACGGGTCACCTTGCCGGTCGATTTGAGCTGGCTGACTATCTTCATCGCCTCATCAATAGGAATGGCGAATGACAAGCCCATGTAACCGCCGGACTGGCTGAATATCTGCGAATTGATTCCGACAACCTCACCACGAACATTGAATAGTGGGCCGCCCGAGTTACCAGGATTCACCGCTGCATCGGTCTGAATAAACGGTACATAGTTTTCATCCGGTAGATTACGGCCCTTGGCGCTGACAATGCCCGCTGTCACCGTATTTTCCAGTCCAAATGGCGAACCAATGGCCACAACCCACTCGCCAACACGCAGTTTGTCACTGGAACCCAGGTCCACGGTAGGCAATCCCTTTGCCTCGATCTTCAATACCGCCACATCAGTACGCGCATCCGACCCCACCACCTTGGCTTTGAACTCACGCTTATCACCCAGCTTGACAGTAATCTCATCGGCTTCCGCCACCACATGCGCATTGGTCAACACATAACCATCTGCTTCCACAATGAACCCAGAACCCAGTGATTGGGAACGCTCTTCACGGGGGGGGGCGCCTCGCTGATTAGGAGGAGGAACAGGGAAACCAAAGCGTCGGAAAATATCGAACGGATCATCACCATCAAAACCCGGCATCTGTTGATTGCGAGCATTACGCCGCAGTTGCGATGTGCTGATGTTGACGACAGCCTTACCCTCACGCTCCACCAAAGCAGTAAAGTCTGGCAATCCCGTCACGAGGGGGGCGCTGGCAGCAACCGCAGGCGCAGTGGCGGTAGCAACAACCTGTTTAGGTGCTGAAGCGACACTGGCCGCCTCAGTACACGCGATAAGACCACAAGCAATCAACGCGGCGGTCAACAGGCTATTTTTCATCATAATTTGATCCTTTTTCTATGTTGACGAGCTGATAGGTAGACAAATTCAGAAATCACGGGCTTGTGCATGTACACAATCGGTGATTTCGAGCAATGAAATTGGGTTGAGTTCCAGCACAAAGAAGTCGGCGCGACAAACCGGCCGACAAGCGGATGAGCGGTGAAAGAGAAGGACGAACTGCGGCATGGCAATCTGGTTGACTATACCAGGTCAGCGCTGGGAATACGCCTGGGTAAACAATTGAACGGTACGCAGGGGCACCTCACCCAGTGCAGTGATCCGCCAACCATCAATTTGGCGGGAGAAGAAATTCACTGTTCCTTGAGTCAACGGCAAGCTGACCGGCCCATTCCCTGCTGGCTCGATAAATACCGACACCGTAGCCATACCATCGCTATAGAGGTAGTGAAGGACAGGTGCTGACTTGCCCGGAATTTGACTACGGGTTTCAGTTACCAAACGGAAGCCGCCAGGCAGATTATCCACCACGAACTGGGCAGTACTCAGTTCCGGACTAACCACAGGCGCAGTACGTGGGCCAGCCGGCGTAGCAGGCATTTCCAGCGGCAGGGCTTTGCTGGCCAATACAGACTTCAAAAGCTGCTTGTTGATCTGGCCACCAATTTCCAATTGGGTAAAAGCAAACTGCTCCAGCGGCTCACGCCGGCCGGTAGAATACATAGTAGTCTTAAGCAGTAGCCCGGAACTCGGTTCGACACAGAGTTTATGAGGATGGCGCAACTTATCGCGTGGCTCCATCAGTATGGACTGGCAATCATAGCCAGCCACGCGCTCTGTATCCAAACGTTTGAATGCGTAGCTGCTCAGTACATCAGCAGCCTGATCAGGCATCACGCCAGGGAAGAATTTGTTGGCTGCCCGTCTATCAAGCACAAAAGGTTTACTGTCCGGCAAGTAGCAGACAATCTGATCGTTCGTACGCACAAATTCACGCCGTAATCCATCGAGCGATTCACGCCGCTCCTGCTCACCACTCGCATCAAAGGCATGTACAAGACGAAACGTCTCCAACATCTCGGCATGCTGGTAGACATAGACCCCACTGTAATTCAGCGAGCGGGCCGCCATCCCCATTCTGTGCAGCAAGTTGACAGACTCGGACGCTGTAAGCAGTTCTGCCGCTTGGGCCGAAACCACCAGCAGCAGACTACACAACCCAAAACGCAGCTTCATGGCGTATCTAGCAAGCAAAGTGTAAAGGCTGATAGAAGATTAACGGCCAGCGGTAACACGTTCGGCTTCAGCACCCGTCAATACAACGGGGCGATGATTGAAACCGGGATTTCCAACCAGTGCCTGATGCGCTTGCAAATAAGGATTAACGGTGTCGGCAGCACGCGTAGCAACCAGGGGTTGATTTGCTGCGGGCTGTAAATCATTGACCACCACAGCAGACGTATCACCCTGCCCACGGTCAACGTACCAAGCGGTAGCGCTCACCAGGACAACAGAAGCCGCCATGGACAGTGCCACCCATTGCTTACGTGGCTTCATAGCACGCCTGCGCATTGCACTTGGCGCCAATACCACAGGCTCCGCATCTAACCGGGCGGAAAAGTTGGCTAAAAAATTGTCAGACAATAGAGGTTGCTGATTGAGCGCATCGGAAATCAGATGATAGTCACGCCACGCACCGGCGCACGCTTCATCCTCATCGAAGGCAGCAATCAACTTATCGAGCTCATGGTCATCCCACTCGCCATCCACCATTGCAGAGAGTTTTTCCTGCATCATCAACACCCATCACCCTGTCTGTTTACCAGCGCCGGTCTTTGCCAGCCGACTCGATAAGCGGCCGCAGCTGTACCGCGATGGCCTCACGGGCGCGGAATATACGCGAACGGACCGTACCAATGGGACAATTCATCACTGCAGCGATGTCCTCATACGACAAACCTTCCATTTCCCGCAAAGTAATCGCGGTGCGCAACTCTTCTGGTAAAGCTTCAACAGCCTGATTCACCGTCGTGACGATCTGCCGGTTCATCAAGGCGGTTTCCGGCGTATTCATGTCTGGCAACTGCGTAGCGGTGTCCAGCGTCTCACCATCTTCATCCTCGTACTCGGTAGACAACACCGGACGACGACCAAGCGAGGCTAAGTAATTTTTAGCAGTATTGATGGCGATGCGATATAGCCACGTATAGAACGCACTTTCGCCGCGAAAGGACGGCAGCGCACGGTAGGCCTTGATAAAGGCTTCCTGCGAGACGTCTTCAATCTCGGTCTGATCGCGGATCATCCGGCTCAAAAGCCGTGCAATCTTGCGATGGTATTTAGCGACCAGCAGCTCAAAGGCTTTCTTGTCACCGCGCTGTACGCGCAGTACCAATTCATGGTCGATGTCCCGCTCACTCGACATAGTCGATGTTTTCCCCTCGGTCAGCGCGCCCGTAGCTTGCGCTTGCGTCGCTGCAACCGGGTCAACATGCGTGTTATCCGGCGCTTTTTCAAGCGTCGGCAACGTCTTAGATGTAGATTTTGGGCCCACCTCCCAAATATCAAGCAAATTCGCGGGTCGGAGTGTAATGGAATCCATATGTTTTGTAGGCCTTTACCCAGTGTCCTCCCTTACGGGCACATGCTATGGACGGGGCTGCTTTAAAAAAGTTCCCCAGCTCCTCGTCATGGAAGCGCAAACCGGACTGGTATAGTACGTGGACTTCATCTCTTTTTGATTACCATGCAACGCTACGATGTACTGATACTGGGCAGCGGCCTCGCCGGCATGACTTTGGCCCTGCAGTTGGCTACCACCCATCGGGTCGCGCTCGTCACCAAACGCCAACTGACAGACGGTGCCAGCCAGTGGGCGCAAGGCGGCATTGCAGCCGTCCTCGACAAAGCCGACAGTATCGAAGAACACGTTCAGGATACCCTTATCGCCGGCGCCGGCTTATGTGACGAAACTGCTACCCGGCATATTCTGGGCGAAGCACGGGAAGCCATCGAATGGTTAATTGAACTCGGCGTTCCCTTTACGCCCGACGCCAACCACGAAACCGGTTATCACCTGACGCGCGAAGGCGGCCATTCACATCGTCGCATCATCCATGCAGCAGATGCCACCGGGGCAGCGGTCATCGCTACCCTGGCCGCCCAAGTGCTGACGCACAGCAAAATCACCGTGCTGGAAAACCATATCGGCCTCGATCTGATTACCGGCAAGAAACTCGGGCAGCCTGATGTCGGTTGCCTAGGTGCCTATGTGCTCAACCGAAATGCTGACAAAGTAGAAACCCTGCTGGCCGATCACACAATTCTGGCTACCGGTGGTGCAGGCAAGGTATACCTCTACACCACCAACCCAGACACCGCTACGGGTGACGGCATTGCCATGGGTTGGCGTGCAGGCTGCCGGGTAGCGAACATGGAGTTCGTACAGTTCCACCCTACCTGCCTCTACCACCCTCATGCCATGAGCTTCCTGATCTCAGAAGCGGTACGCGGCGAAGGGGGACAATTGAAATTGCCGGATGGCACCCGCTTCATGCCGCGGCACGATGAACGTGCAGAACTCGCACCACGCGACATCACGGCACGCGCCATCGACTTTGAGATGAAAAAGTACGGTCTCGACTGTGTTCATCTTGATATCAGCCACCAACCTGCTGAATTTATCCGCAGCCATTTTCCCAACATCCACCAGCGTTGCCTTGAGTTGGGTATCGACATTACAAAGCAGCCTATTCCCGTGGTGCCGGCAGCGCACTATACCTGTGGCGGCATCGTTACCGATCTGCAAGGACTAACCGACATCCCTAATCTGTTCGCCATCGGTGAAGCCGCGTACACAGGCTTGCACGGCGCCAACCGGCTAGCCAGCAATTCCCTACTGGAAGCGTTGGTACTGGGCCGTGCTGCAGCCAAAGCGATTACCGCAGCCCCCAAAGCAAGGCTGCTGGCAGTTCCGGCATGGGATGAAAGCCGAGTCAGCGATGCCGATGAACAGATTGTCATCGCCCACAATTGGGAAGAATTACGCCGCTTCATGTGGGACTACGTGGGTATCGTCCGTACCGATAAGCGCCTTGAACGTGCAGCTCACCGTATCGCGTTGCTGCGTAGCGAAATCGACGAGTATTACACCCACTTCCGCGTGAATAATGATCTGATCGAACTACGTAACTTGGTGGACACCGCCGACCTGATCGTCCGCTCCGCCCAGCAACGCAAAGAAAGCCGGGGCCTCCACTTCAGCCGTGACTATCCGGAAACGCTCAGCACCGCTTCACCCACGATTCTGCCCCCTCGCGGCAGCCATTAGCTGATTCAGCACCTTGATGGCAGAACCAAAAAAACAGAGCCAATTTAAATTGGCTCTGTTTTTTCGTTCTACCGTTACCTCATCACCCCCAACGCAACCAACTGCGCAAGTGGCGTAACTGATCGGGTTCTGCACTATCGGGCCAAAGCATCAACTGCAGACGGCGGCCATCTGTAAGCTGCAAAGGCAGACGCATCAACCAAAGGCTGCGGTAGACCCCGTTCCTCAGACTGGCTTCCACCTCCTTGCCGTCTATCAGCAACGCCCAACTACCATCGGGCAACAAGCGTATCTCTGTTGGCAACAGTAGCTTACGCAGCTGCCGCCAATACCACGCACCCGATGCCAACAGCAGCAATAGCAATACAAACTTACCCTGCCAAGCCAAGCTGTTCAGCCAAATCATCGGCAACGTAACAACATACAATGTACCGACACCCCAAAGCGGGTAGCGAGAGGGGCGCAACTGTACGCGCAGATTGGGCATACCAAGCCGTGCCATTAGTCACCCCTTGCATTCAGTAACAAGCGATCCAATTTTCAGCAGGGTGGAGAGCAACTCATAAGCTCGGACCATAGTTGCACAGTAAGAATCATGGTAGGTTCGGAGAACCTGATCAAAGTCTCGCGAGCTAAGGGAAGACAAGACAAAAACACCCGAAGAAGCAGAGTTTACATAGAGTAAATGAGCATTCTAAGGGTGGTTTCAACGCCGTATTGCCGACGCGCCGCGGACTTTGAACCAGTTCCTAAAGCCAGTTCACGATCTGCCGCGAGCAGCTGTCAGCAGGGTGCAGAGCAGCGCAGAAAGCGGAATGTACTTTTGTACATGAGGATTGCGAGCAGCACATAAGCCCTGATCACAGCTGCGCAGCAAAATCGTAAGCAGGCTCTTAGTCCATCCGGTCGATCTGGATACTACCCGCAACCCCCACCGTCACAACGCTTTGCCCACCTTCCATAGGAGGCGGTGCCGCATCCATGGCTTCGGCTCGCATCATGCCCACCTTGGCACGCATCATCGGGGGTGGCGCATAACCACCGCCACCTTGCGTATTGACGTTCATGTTCACAAGTTTGTAGCCCCGGCCACCCACACTGCGCTTGACCACCTCAGCACGACTACGGAATGCCTTAACCGCCTCATCAATCAATTCGGTCTCAGCTTTTTCCAGCGCAGTAGGTGATACGGAAAAGCTCATTCCCCCAAGCTGCATATTGGTCTGCAACTTGCCCACCAGTTCAGCCAGGGCCTTGAAATCCGTACTTTCCAGGCGAATCTCTACCCGCCCCCGCCAACCTTCAGCCCTATTGTTCTTGCCATACAACGGATAAACACTGTTTCCACCATTGGCTGCTTTGACACTCGCATAAGCTTTGGCCACTTTCAAGCCATCGGAAAGGGCACGATTGAGCTTATCTGACAGCTGCGCGGCATTGGGGTCGCTGAATTCGGCATAAAGAGAAGCCTGAGCCAGATCGTTCTGTACCTCTCGACGCGCTTCAGCCTGCAGGCTCACGATGTTGTAGGCGATGGTCTCTTCAGCCAATGCGCTTGTGGCAAGCAACCCTACCAGCGCCACGCGGGCAATTCGATTCATACTGCTACTCCTCCTTGGTTGAATTCTGGCCAGTCTAATGAGCCGGCCTGAATCAGGACTGAATTTTCAAATAGCGCCAGAACAGGTTCGCAATCTGCTACAAACTACTGCCAGCAGGGCATAGCGCAGCGTAGAAGCCCTGATACAGCGGCACAGCAGAATCGTAAACTGGTTCTAATGCAGGCCATGATCAGCAGGACTGTTGCGAATGTCCTGATCAACGCTGTCCATCAGGACAGTATGGATTTCTACATCAAACCATTCCCAAAACGTCTTCAGGTTGCGTGCCTTGGGCCAATGCTTCTCGTCCTGGCTCCACGACGCCAGTTCCATTTCGAACACCTTGTCCGCCATATCATCGATATAGGCGATCCCATCCTCCTGCTCATTGACCTCAGGAATCATCAAAACAGTGCAATCACTGCGTACATCATCCAGGCTCAATGTCACTTCGTTATCCGGCAGGCCATTAAGCCAGTCCAGAAAAAGCTGCTTGGGCTTGATCACAGCAATCGAACGATCAACAAAATACATATAGGTCTCCACAATAAAGCGGTTCAGCATAGCACGACCACACACCACGCCTTGCAGCACTACCGATCATGACCTAGAATCAATGACAAGCACATCAAACCAGGGCTAAGCATGTTTGACCAACGCACCTCTGGCCGCAGACTGGTTCGCTGGAAGGCCGCTGTCATTCCGCTAAATGAACCGGACCGGGTCATTCAGGCACAGGCAACCGAGGTTGCGCAAAAAGGTATTTCACTTTTTTGCAAAGAACAGCTTTTTCCACACATTACTTACAAGGTCATCCTGCAAATTCCAGATTCCATGCACATCAGCGTTTCGTATGTCGATGTACAGGGCAAGCCCATCTTTTCCTCCCTGGTTGGGTCCATGGGTGAATTTCGCACCGGTATGCGTATTACCGATACGAGCAACGAATACCGGACCAAGCTCGATCAACTATTACGTGGCATGGGGTGATCAAAACAACGGCAATGACAAAGGATTCTTCTGTATTGCATCACTATGATGCGCATACTGGGTGAAATGCTTTGGGTATGAAGAACACCACCCCCAAGTGAAAACGGCAGTTCTGCAAGGTTATAAGTTTGAATGTCCTTGCAACAGGAGGTAACAATGCCGGCATGGTTTTATCGGCTCAGTTTTGTCATTTTGCTGACAACCTGCTCTGCCTTCTCGGCCGATAAGCCCCCTATCATCAAGCTTTGCATTGAAGATGAAGACTCCTACCCATGGCTGTTGAAGAACCGCCCGGGTTTAAGCATCATCATGATGCAAATGGTGGAAAAACGTCTGGAGGTGAAATTGGATATCCAGCCACTGCCATGGAAACGCTGCATGGAAGTGGTAAAGCATGGCGCCTTTGATGGCCTGTTCAAGATCAGCTTCAAAACAGACCGCATGGAGTTGGGTAACTTCCCCATGATCGGCGACAAGCCCGATGCCAGCAAACGCATGTTTGACGATACTTACAGCCTATACCGTTTGAAAAGCAGCAATGTCGAATGGGATGGCAAGGTGATCCGCAATGTCGAAGCGGGCGTCGGTGCCCAGGCTGGTTTTTCCATCGTCGACCAGCTCAAAAGCATGGGCGTCAACGTGGATGACGGTACCCGCATCGTCGATGAAAACCTGAAGAAGCTGATGATAGGCCGGGTTTCAGCCGTTGCGCTTCAAACACAGGAAGGTGACGTCAGTGTTGCAGGGAATGCGGAAATGCGTGGCAAGATAGAGCGCCTGAACCCGCCACTGGCTGAGAAACCCTACTTCCTGATGCTATCGAAGCCCTTTGTCACCAAGTACAGTGAGTTTTCCAAACAGATATGGGATGCCATCGCCGAGGTGCGAGAGTCCCCGGAATACAAAAAGCAGGTGCAGCAATTCAAGTAGTCATGCCGTTGCTTGCCTGATCGCTGCATCCCTTGCTTGAACCTTTAAAATCTGTTGCGGACACAGGTCTCACACCTGCTTGCGTTTGGCCCGCCGCTTCGTGCTGGTTGACGATTTATCGTAAAGAACGAAATCGATCTTGCTGGTTTCCAGATCGACCCTCGCCACCTTGATGGTGATACGGTCGGTCAAACCGAATGACTTGCCGCTATGCTCCCCCCGCAATACATGCTTGGCGTCGTCACAGTGAAAGTAGTCACTACCCAGCTCAGAGATATGCACCAGTCCTTCTACAAACAAGCCATCGAGCAGCACGAATACACCGAAGCTGGTAACCGCTGAAATCACGCCTTCGTAGACTTCGCCGATGCGATCGCGCATGAAATAGCACTTGAGCCAGTTTTGCACATCGCGCGTCGCCTCATCCGCGCGCCGCTCGGTGCTCGAACAATGCGCACCGATCTCTATCCAGTTACCAGGTATATAGGTTTTACCGGTCAACACCGCCTTGATAGCGCGATGCACCAATAGATCGGGGTAGCGGCGGATGGGTGAGGTAAAGTGGGTATAGGCATCGTAAGCCAAGCCAAAATGACCCTGTTGCTCCGGGCTGTAAACAGCCTGCTGCATGGAACGCAACAACATGGTCTGCATCAGGCTGACATCCGGCCGCTGTTTCACTACCCCCATCAGAGCCGCATAGTCACTGGCATGCGGCTCATCCCCACCGCCAAGGCTTAAACCGTGTTCACCCAGGAAGCGGCGCAGGTTTTCCAGCTTACGTTCGGTTGGCCCTTCATGTACGCGATACAACGACGCATGCTTGTTCTGCCCCAGGAAGTTGGCAGCACAGACATTTGCCGCCAGCATGCATTCTTCGATCAATCGATGCGCATCATTACGTTGTACCGGCTCAATCCGATCGATCTTGCCAGCATCGTTGAAGATCATCTGGGTTTCGGTGGTCTCGAATTCTATTGCACCCCGTGCGCTCCTGGCTTTCAGCATGGTCTGATACAAGCCATAGAGATTCTGCAAATGCTTGACCAGACCCTTGCGTGCCCTGGCTGCCTTCCCTCGTGGCTTTTTCAGGATCTCTGCCACTTCGGTATAGGTAAAGCGCGCTTTTGACAGCATTACCGCGGGATAGAAGCGATATTCCTTCACCACCCCCTTCGTATCGATCTGCATGTCACAAACCATGCAGCAACGTTCCACATCAGGGTTAAGGGAACAGATGCCGTTCGACAATGCTTCAGGCAGCATGGGAATGACTCTGCGCGGAAAGTAAACCGAGTTGCCACGCTCATAGCTCACCTGGTCCAGCGCGTCTTTTGGCTGCACATAGTGACTTACATCTGCTATCGCCACTACCAACCGCCACCCTTTTCCTGCAGGTTCCGCATAAACAGCATCATCAAAGTCCCTTGCCGTCTCCCCATCTATGGTCACCAAGGGCACTTCCCGCAGGTCTTCCCGTTTCAGACCTTCGACGGTACGCCAGTCTTTCTTCAATACCTTCTTTGCTGTCTTTCGCGCCTGTTGCTCTGCCGCAGCCGAAAATACATGGGGTAAGTCGTGCTTACGCAGGGCGATTTCGATTTCCATCCCGGCATCAGCATAGTTACCCAGTACTTCGACAATCTTACCGATCGGCTTGGCATACTTGTTCGGCTGGCTGATCAGTTCAACGGTCACCACCTGCCCTGTCTCTGCCGCCAAACTCCCCTCAGGCGAAATCATGATCTCCTGACCAATTCGCCGGTCTTCCGCCAACACAAAGCTGACCCCCTTCTCCACATGCAAATGCCCCACAATCCGGCTATTCACATGCTCAAGCACCTCGACAACCTTGCCTTCACGCCGGCCACGGCGGTCCACACCGATCTCGCGCACCATCACCCGGTCCCGATGCAATACCTTGTGCATCTCCTTGGGGCCAATGAACAAGTCAGGCGTCCCATCATCCGGCACGACAAAGCCGAAACCATCCGGATGGCCTTGTACGCGACCTTTGATCAGATCCAACTTCTCGGCGATACAGATAGCGCCCTTGCGGTTAATGACCACCTCACCCTCACGCGCCATCGCGTTGAGGCGACGTGAAAATAATTCCGACTCATCAGGTTGAATAGCAAACAGCGCCACCAGTTCTTCCGGCAACATAGGCATGCCGTTTTCAGCCAATATTTTCAATATGTAGGTACGGCTTGGCATGGGCCGCGCATACTTCGCAAGTTCTTGTTCATAAAAAGGATCGGCCTGCCGCAGCTTCAGCGCGGCACGGGGCAGCTTGATTGTTTTATCCGTTTTTTTTGTTTTCGTGTTTGACACAGCAGTTTGTCTCTCTATAATGCGCATCTCTTTCGGCGCGCTGCTGCAAATGCAGCGATGCCCTAAGCCCAGGTGGCGGAATTGGTAGACGCACTAGGTTCAGGTCCTAGCGGTGGCAACACCGTGGAAGTTCGAGTCTTCTCTTGGGCACCAAGTATTAAATATAAAAGCCGATACGTAAGCATCGGCTTTTTTGTTGCATCTTCTTGCAATCGCACCCGACCCCATCGTTCGTTGCCTACACATCGCAACACAAGCAGCAGTCAGGGTTGACACGAAGTTTTGATTCTCTATAATGCGCACCTCTCGACGCGCTGCGGTCCCAGCAGCAGCAATCGAAGCCCAGGTGGCGGAATTGGTAGACGCACTAGGTTCAGGTCCTAGCGGTGGCAACACCGTGGAAGTTCGAGTCTTCTCTTGGGCACCAATACTCAACAAAGCCGATACAAATGTATCGGCTTTGTTGTTTTTCAAGCTCGTACATTCACAGGCTGTTCCGTACTCAGCACGGGCCATTGGCATGTCAAGACATGCCCGCCCATTCTCTTGCAACGAATCGTGGAAACAGCTCAAGCACACTCCTCTATACGGGCCAGCAAGGTCACAACACTCACTGCTGCCCGCCCTTAGCCGAGCAAATAGCAACGTACGCGCGTACCGTTGCATCCAACCCAGCATACAAGGCCTCGCCAATCAGCGCATGGCCGATCGACACCTCTGCAACATCAGGAACGGTACGCAAAAACACCCCCAGGTTGGCTTGGCTAAGATCATGCCCGGCATTGATGCCCAAACCCACCGCAGATGCCCTCCTCGCCGTTTCTGCGCATTGTTCGAGCTCACGGCTGTAATCACCGGCAGCAAATGCGTCGGCATATGGGCCCGTGTAAAGTTCGATACGATCCGCCCCCACCTCGGCCGCCAGTTCAATATCTGGCGATCCCGCATCCATGAATAGGCTTACCCGGCAATTCAGGCTCTTCAATTGCGCAACCAAAGGACGTAAGCGGGAAAAATCGGCACGCAGGTCAAAGCCATGATCAGAAGTGATCTGCCCATCAGCATCGGGCACCAATGTCACCTGTGCCGGCTTGGCTTCTGTACACAAAGCTACCAGCCCAGGGTATTCGTCCCGCGCTGGTGCAAACGGATTTCCTTCGATATTGAATTCAATAGGCCCGCCTGCAAGCAGCCCTGCCAACTCACGCACATCGCCAGGGCGGATATGGCGCTGGTCAGGGCGGGGGTGAACAGTAATGCCACCACAACCGGCAGCAATACTGGCCTTTGCGGCAGCCATAACGCTAGGCATATCACCGCCACGTGAGTTACGCAGCGCAGCAATCTTGTTGATGTTGACGGAAAGTACGGTCATGCAGTCAGGTCCGTTATGGCAAAAACAAATCAATTAGACAGGTTACATACAACAACGCCCGGCAAACCACCGGGCGTTCAGATAGCTTAGTGGTTAAACGGATGCCTCAGCACAATCGTTTCCTCACGGTCCGGGCCGGTGGAAATGATATCGATCGGCGCGCCGGTCACCGCTTCAATCCGCTTCAGGTAGTTACGCGCGTTCTGCGGCAAGTCCTCATAACGCTTCACACCAAAGGTTGACTCAGACCAGCCCGGTAATTCCTCATAGACGGGTGCGCAGCCCGACAGCTCTTCCGCGCCAACAGGAAGAATATCGACCACTTCGCCATTGATACGGTAGCCCGTACACAGCTTGATCACATCAATGCCGTCCATGACGTCCATCTTTGTCACACACAGGCCCGACACACCATTGATCTGGATCGAACGCTTGAGCGCCGCCGCGTCAAACCAGCCACAACGACGCGGCCGGCCGGTAACCGAACCGAACTCATTGCCGCGCTTGGCCAGACCCGAACCTACATCATCAAACAACTCCGTAGGGAATGGACCGGAACCGACACGGGTGGTATAGGCCTTCACGATACCAAGCACATACTGCAGCATCTGCGGCGCTACGCCAGCCCCCGCCGAAGCCGCGCCCGCCACACAGTTGCTGGATGTGACGAAAGGGTAGGTGCCATGATCGATATCCAACAAGGTGCCTTGCGCGCCCTCGAACAGCAAGGGCTTACCCGCCTTGTTCAAATCGTGCAGCGTACGCGACACATCGGCCACCATAGGCTTGATGCGTTCGGCCAAGCGCAGCGTGTCTTCCAAGGTTTTCTGGAAATCCACGGTCTCGGTCTTGAAATATTCCTTGAGCAGGAAGTTGTAGTACGCGAGGTTTTCTCCCAGCTTGGCAGCAAGGCGGTCTGGGAAGAACAGGTCCTGAATACGTATGGCTCGACGCGCCACCTTGTCTTCATAAGCCGGGCCGATGCCACGACCGGTGGTACCGATCTTCTTATCGCCCTTGGCGGCTTCACGCGCTTGATCCAATGCAATGTGGTACGGCAGGATCAATGGGCATGCTTCGGAAATCTTCAAGCGGCTCGCCACATCGACGCCTGCTGCTTCCAGCTCATCGATTTCCTTCAGCAATGCTTCAGGCGAGATCACCACACCATTGCCGATGAAACAAGCACGGCCCTCATGCAGGATGCCCGAGGGGATCAGCCGGAGCACAGTCTTCTTGCCGCCGATCACCAGGGTGTGGCCCGCATTGTGGCCACCCTGGAAACGCACCACACCTTCAGCATGGTCAGTCAGCCAGTCAACAATCTTGCCCTTGCCTTCATCACCCCACTGGGTGCCAATCACCACGACATTACGGCTCATGGATATTCCTTCATTACCTATGAAATCAAACATTCGTCCCCTTCCGCCGCAAAGCGGATCAAGGACGTAGAAAAGATTGCCGCCAGAATAGACTTCAAGCCGCAACCCATGGATTCAAAGCCGGACACGCTCAAACAGGCCGCGCCCAACCTCTACAGCATAGAGCCAACCCTTGGCACATGTTCGTCATCTTGCAAACTAAAGCCTGCTGGCCATTTCAGCAGTAATCATATCGATCAGATCACCTTAACTTGCCAGCTGCCGTCAATCCGTACCAATTCCCGGTCTGCGTGCAACTCTCCCAAGTCGATCACATCACCGAGGCGCACCACCACGGTTTCGCCATCAGCCCGTAACTGCCGAATAGCGGCCGCCAAGTCGATATCAAAATCGGATGGCGCCAAAATAGCCGGACGAGCAGGTGTCGGCGGCAAGCGCCACGCGAGCTCTTTCAGGTCCAGGCTAAAACCCGTGGCAGGCCGCGAACGACCGAACTGTTCACCAACATGATCGTAACGACCGCCACGCGCCACGGCATTAGGCCACCCCTCGGCATACGCCGCAAATACCAGACCGGTGTGGTAGTAACCAGACCGCAATTCCGCCAGATCAAAATTAGGCGCAATCCCTCGTGCTGCCAGCGCATCAGTCAACGCACGTAGTTCAAGCAAGGCCGCCTTCACTGCATCAAGCGCGGGTAATATGCGCTCAGCCTGAGCCAACACGCTGACGTCGCCATACAAGTTAGGTAAGGCCAGCAGGCCAACCTGCAAATCTTGCGGCACGCCAACCAGTAAGGTCGCCAATGTTGCGACATCCTTTTGCTGAATCGTGCGGAACACTGACTCACGGGCATCGCCTTGCAAACCCGCAGCATCCGCCAAAGCCAGGAAGAGACCGATATGCCCGATATCAAGATGCACATGCCTGACACCCGCCAATCGCAGACATTCCCCCATCAACTCGACGATTTCCACATCTGCGGCAACACCCGCGTAACCGTAGATCTCAGCACCGAGCTGCAAAGGCTCTCGTGCCGCCATGATGCCATCGGGCAGGGTATGGACGACAGGACCGGCATAGCACAGGCGCGCCACACCCTGGCGATTGAGCAGATGCGCATCGATACGCGCTACCTGCAGCGTGATATCGGCCCTGAGGCCAAGCTGCCGGCCCGACAGTTGGTCCGTCAGTTTGAACGTTTTCAAATCCAGCGCGGCATCGTCCAGCGTCAGCAACGAATCCACATATTCGATCAACGGCGGCTGCACCAACTCATAGCCAAAGCCGGCAATCAAATCCAGCGAGGCTCGCCGCAACGTCTCAACTCGCCGCGCTTCAGGAGGAAGCAAGTCGGCGATGTTTTCAGGAAGAATCCAATTTCTCATTGATACAGGTGCTCAGAAAACCAGCAAAAGCAACAAGCCCGCCAACAACGAGGCAAGCCCGATAAAACGAAGTTGGCCATCTGCAAGCGCCGTCATCCGCTCAAAGGTGCTGCGCCACAAACGTGGTGACAAGAACGGCAACAGGCCCTCGGCGATCAGCACGAGGGCCAGAGCGAAACCCAAATTATCCCACAAGCCGCTCACTTCGCCCGTGGGTCCTTCATGTATTTGAAGAAGGCTGCACTCGGGTCCACCACCATCACATCGGACTTCGACTTGAAGGTCTGCTTGTAAGCATCCATGCTGCGGTAGAACGCATAGAACTCGGCATTCTGGCCATAGGCAGCGCCATAAATGGCGGCAGCTTTAGCATCCCCATCACCCTTCAACTGCTGGGCCTGGTTGTAAGCATCAGCCAGAATGACTTCACGCTGGCGATCGGCATCGGCACGAATCTTCTCTGCTTCGGCAGAACCTTCCGACCGCAACTGATTAGCGACGGTCTTGCGCTCGGAAATCATCCGGTCGAAAACCGCATTGCTGATGTCATCGGGGAAATCAACACGCTTGAGGCGGACATCGACAATACGGATACCAATCTTGCGCGCATCCGCATCGGCCACCTGGCCCACCACTTCCATGACTTCGTCGCGCTTGCCAGAAATCACATCCTGAACAGTCTTCTTACCGAATTCAGCACGTAACACATCATTGACCGTCTTACGTAAGCGGGCTGCAGCAACGCGTTCGTTACCCCCCACGCTCTTGTAGTACTGCTCGACATCAATGACCTGCCACTTCACATAACTATCGACCAGGACATTTTTCTTCTCAATCGTATTGAAGCGCTCCGGGCTCTCCGCATCCATCGTCAGGATACGGCGATCGAAGTAACGCACCGACTGCAGCAGAGGTACCTTGAACCGGATACCCGGCTCTTTGACCACCCGCACCACTTCACCCAATTGGAAGACCATGGCCGCCTGGCGCTGATCCACCGAAAAGACACTCATGCTCAACACCAACAGTGCGAGCAATATGACGACAAGCGCCGGAATAAATCGATTCATTTCAACGCCCCTCCCTATCACCACGTAACGGCGGCGTGCGCGGCACTATTGTCACAGGCACTTCAGTACTCACCCGTGGTTCGACACTTTCCACCGCAGGAGCAGACTGGCTACTCATCTGGATCAGCTTATCGAGCGGCAGATAGAGCAAGCCACCATTGGCTTTCTGGTCGACCAGGACTTTGGTGCTGTTGGTCATGATCTGCTGCATCGCATCGAGATACATACGATCCCGCGTCACCTGGGGCGCCTTCGAATACTCAGCCGCAACCTGCTTGAAGCGCGAAGCCTCACCTTCCGCACGTGAAATCACACTCTGCTTATAGCCTTCGGCTTCCTGCAAAAGGCGGGCGGCATGGCCCTTGGCTTTGGGAATCACATCGTTCGCATAAGCGATGCCTTCGTTCGTTTGCTTGACCTTGTCCTGGCCTGCTTTGACGGCATCGGCAAACGCCGCCTGTACAGCCTCTGGCGGCTGCACATCATTGATGTTGATACGGCTGACACGTATACCGGAGCCATAGTCGTCCAGCAGGGTCTGGATCAGGCGCGTGGTATCGGCAGCAACCTGGCCGCGACCTTCATTCAGCACAAAGTCGACTTTGTTGCGCCCCACCACTTCACGAATCGCCGTTTCAGCAGCCTGCTTGACCAGATCGCGCGCGTCGCTATCGGTCGTGGCGTTATTGAAGACGAAGTCGTAAGCCGACTTGACGTCGTACTGCACTTCGAGCTGCATCTCGATGATGTTCTGATCCTGGGTCAGCATCAACGACTCATCTTCAAGACGAGTCTTTGCATCGCCACGAAAGCCGACTTCCACCGACCGCACTTCCGAGAGCTTCACAATTTCATGCTGCTCTACGGGCCAGGGCATGCGCCAGTGCAAACCGGAACCCGTCGTCTCGACATAGCGCCCAAATCGCAGCACTACGGCCTCCTCGCGGGCATCCACCACGTAAAAGCCGCTGGCAGCCCACAATAGGCCCAATACACCCAGTACTACCGTGGCACCACCTGCCATTGCACGCATATCTGCTTTCCCGGTCGGACCTTGGCCCGAGGGCTCGCTAGGTCGACTGGGTCTTCCACCAAAGAACTGTTTGAGTTTGTTGCTGAACTGCCGGACGATTTCGTCCAGATCAGGAGGGCCATCCTTGCCTCGGCGGCCCCATTGCGGGTCTTGCGACATATAGGCTTTATTCCGTCGTTGAATTGTCGGGCATTAATTCGACCAGGACCTGCCGCAATAAATCCAGGCCCAGTCCGTTCTTCGCGCTGATGCGGACGGCGCGAATCCTACCATATTCGTCACGCTCAACCTCAGGCTCACCCGATTTAAGATCAATCTTATTAAAGACGACGACTTGCGGAATCGCGTCTGCTTCAATTTCCTTTAAAACGATATTGACCGCTTCAATCTGCGCTTCTCGGGTATCGCTTGCACTATCTACCACGTGTAACAGTAGATCAGCCCGTACCGTTTCTTCCAGCGTAGCGCGAAAAGCCGCTACCAGACCATGGGGTAAGTCGCGAATAAATCCCACAGTGTCGGATAACACGATTGAATGCTGCGGATCTAAAAACAGCTTACGGCTAGTCGTATCCAGCGTGGCAAATAATTGATCTGCCGCATAGGTTTTTGCATGCGTCAGCGCATTAAACAGCGTTGATTTACCCGCATTGGTATAACCCACCAGTGAAACTGAAAACTGCCTGCTGCGTTCCCGCGCGCGGCGCTGGGTATCGCGATGGCGCTGCAGGTCCTTGAGCTTGGCTTTGAGCTTGATAACCCGCTCATTGAGCATGCGCCGGTCCATCTCCAGCTGGGTTTCACCGGGACCGCCGCGTGTACCGGTCGCCCCACGCTGACGTTCCAGGTGAGTCCAACCACGCACAAGGCGGGTAGACATGTACTGGAGCTGCGCCAACTCGACCTGCAGCTTGCCTTCATTCGAGCGGGCACGCTGACCGAAGATATCGAGAATCAACCGGACCCGGTCCGAAACCCGGCACTCCAAGGCCTTTTCCAGATTGCGTTCCTGCGCACCAGACAAAGCATGGTTAAACAATACGGTGCTAGCACCAGTAGCTGCGACTGCAGCCGCAATCTCCTCCACTTTACCGGAACCGGCAAACAGCTTAGGGTCTGGCCGCTGACGTTTGCCCTGGATGACAGCCAAGGCCTTGTAGCCATTACCTTCGGCCAGAAGCTTGAATTCTTCGATGTTTTCCAGATAGTCCGGCTCACCGAAATCGAGACACACGAGGACAGCTTTGTCCCCGCCTTGATGGCGTTCAAACACGCTGAGGGGTAACTCCATAAAGCGCCGCAAATGCGGCTTAGCGCTTGTATATTCTTAGAACCTGTTCAAAGTCTGCTGAGCAACCGTGTTCAGGGCAAATGTGCTGCTCGCAACCGACCTTGCAAATACTTATTCTGCTTTACAACTAGATATGGCCAAAACTCCAGCACACAAGCTTTTTATTTACTTCGCTTCATAGACAAGCCCAACGCTCCACACACCAGCCTAATTTGACATAGAACGTCGGCCTGCAAGCAGGCAGCTTAGGGAGCAGACACAGATTCATCGCAATGCGCCACCGCACAGCAAACGGGGCACCGAAGTGCCCCGCGCTGGCTTGATCGGGTTTGATCAGGCTTCAGCAGCTGGGGCTGCAGCATTGTCCTTGTCGTAAGGAATAGATACGGGACGCGCTGGCACAACGGTGGAAATGGCGTGCTTGTAAACCATCTGAGTCACCGTATTGCGCAGCAACACAACGTATTGGTCGAAGGATTCGATCTGACCTTGCAGCTTGATGCCGTTGACCAGATAGATCGAAACCGGCACATGTTCCTTGCGCAGGATGTTCAAAAACGGGTCTTGTAGCATTTGCCCTTTAGCACTCATTGGTAATTCTCCACTATGCAATTAAAAAACGACGGAAGTCCGTCCAGTTTGTTTTCCTGCGCAAACCAATTCTTGGTTATCAATGTCACTTTTAGCAGTTTTTCAGCCAACCACAAACAAGATCAGCTAGTTTTCTTACGAACCCGCTTAATGACTTCCTTGCCTGGCTTATGCTCACCGCGCATTACGCCTTTGCGATCGGGCTTGAATTCACCCGGCTTAGTATCGTAAGGATTCTCACCTTTTTTAAACTGCACCCTTAATGGCGTGCCCTGCAATTTGAACATCTTCAAGAAAGAATGTTCCAGATAACGCCAATAACTGGTCGGGATATGCTCCAACGCTGTACCGTGGACAACCACAACAGGCGGGTTGGTACCGCCCTGATGCGCGTATTTCAATTTCGGCCGGACCAAGCCAGCACGCGGCGGTTGCTGCTTTTCCATCGCCAATTGCATTGCACGTGTCAAACGCGGGGTAGGCAACTTTGCCATGGCAGCCTTGTAAGCGGCATCAATACTGGCAAACAAATCACCCACGCCTTGCCCTTCCAAGGCTGAAATAAAGTGGAAGCGGGCAAAGTCGAGAAACCCCAACTTACGCGAAATATCTCGCTTGATCTGATCACGCGTGTAAAGATCAAGCCCTTCCCATTTATTCACCGCCACCACCATGGCGCGACCAGCTTCCAACGCGAACCCAGCAATATGGGCATCCTGCTCAGCAACGTCCTGGCGGGCATCCAATACCAAAACCACCACATTGGCGTCTTCAATCGCCTGCATGGTTTTCACGACCGAGAATTTCTCTATCGCTTCATCCACCTTGGCACGTTTACGCACACCTGCCGTATCGATAACCGTGTACTTGCGAGCATTACGCTCAAAATCAATGTAAATTGAATCACGTGTTGTACCTGGTTGGTCATAAGCGATAACCCGCTCTTCACCCAGAATGGCGTTAACCAGTGTCGACTTCCCTACATTGGGCCGACCGATGATGGCGAACTTTGGATAGTCGAGATCTTCCTCTTGCTCTTCGACCTCAAAACCACTCAACAGATCTTCGACCAAGCCACGCACACCTTCGCCGTGCGCACCGGAAATCGGCCATGGCTCGCCCAATGCCAGCTCGAAGAATTCCGCAATAACGACATTCGAGGGCATACCTTCGGATTTGTTGACGGCAAGACGAACAGGCCGATCAAGCTGGCGTAAGCGGTTGGCGATCAGCTTATCCTGCGGCGTCAGGCCAACCCGGCCATCCACAATGAACACAACTGCATCGGCTTCGTCGATCGCCTGCAACGTCTGACGTGCCATTTCATGCAGAATGCCATCGTCAGCAACAGGCTCAAATCCACCCGTATCAACAACCAGATAGGGCTTGCTGCCCACCTTCCCGTGACCGTAATGGCGATCCCGGGTCAGGCCCGGCTGGTCGGCCACCAGCGCATCCCGGCTTTTGGTAAGCCGGTTGAACAACGTTGACTTACCGACATTGGGTCTACCGACCAGGGCAATCGTGGGTTTCATTATTTTCCTAACAGCGCTTCTTCTTACTTACAGCCCACACAAATCTGCATCATGTACCGCCAAGAAATAGAGGCAATACGAAAACAACCGTGTCGGTTCATCTACTACTTGTTCGGCTTCCAACCTGAAGGCAAGTCACCACAGCTTTGTATACCTATCATCGAACTCAAAGCCCCATGCACCAAAGTACATGAGGCTTCAGACTTATGTGCTGCGCTTCATTGATGAAGGTTTTTCTACGTCTACCGTACCGGCCCTACTTCAAGCCAAAAGCGAATAAGCCACCCACTTGGGTTTGTACCAGCAACCGATTACTTATCACTTTAGGCGGCACAACGATAGGGCTCTTATCGGTAGGCTGCCTGGCAACCAAACGGCCATCCGACGCGGCAAGCAAATGGACATAACCTTCAAAGTCGCCTACTGCAATATAGTCGCCAATCGGCGTAGCACCGCTTACCCGCCGACCGTACAAGTCGTTGCTCTTCCAGAGGCTACGCCCGCCTGCACGCTCAAAAGCCTGGATATTGCCAACATCGTCGGTGACATACACATGGTTTGCATCGATTGCCAAACCTGCGTAACTGGAAATATCACGCGCCCAGAGAAGCGAGCCGTTGTTTACTGCAAAGCAGGCAACACGCCCTTGGAAAGCCACTGCGCAGACTTGGCCATTGTCGACCACCGGTGCGGAAGTCACATCACTGATACGTTCAAGTTCGGTAGCACCTTTGGGTTGAGCTACCGGTGACTCCCACAGTACCCGGCCATCCGCCAACGACAACGCAACCAGATGACCTGCTGCCAAACCGGCATAGACCACCCCGTCAGCCACAGTCATGGGGGCATAGTTACGCAGGATAAGCGCAGGCTGGGTACGCTGAAACTGCCAACGCTGCTTACCATCGTCGACATTCAAGCCGGTGATACGGCCATCGACCGTACGCACCACCACCACGCCTTCGGCAATCACTGGTGGAGAAATCACTTCACTTGGTACACGTGCCTGCCATTTACGCTTTCCATCCACATCCCACGCAAACAGCTCTCCCTTCAGGGTACCCGCCGCAACCACACCATCCGCCGCACCCACACCACCAGCCAGGGGTTGATCACTCGGCATCTTTACAGAAAGACGGCCATTGGTACCGCCAAAACCAGCCACCCCGCGCACATCCGCCATATAAATGGCATCGCCGGTTGTATCCAACGCAAAACGGAATAGTTCAGCCTTAGGTGTCTTTTCAAATGCACTCCGGAAGAGGCCTGTCGAAGGGAAATCGCTATCCCAAAGCGGCACCAGCCTCGCGGACTGCTGAATCACCTTCAGTTCAGTCGGTACAGGGCTATTATCAGTTCCTGCACAAGCCGCCAACAAACCTGCCAAACCTAAAACCCAAAGCTGCTTCACTTAGCGGCCCCCAACGAGGAGAGCTTGATCTCGATCAACTCACGTGCGGGCGAATCTTTTTCCAATAGCGACAATGCACGCTCATAGGCCTTGCGCGCCGCGGGCATATCACCCTTCACCGCCAGCACATCGCCACGGGCCTCTGCAAATTGACCACCAAACTCATTGGATTTGGGTTTATCCAATACCTTCAATGCGGCATCGAACTGCTTTTGATCAAGCATCACAGCAGCTAGGCGAAGGCTTGCGACATCCACCATGCCTTCTTCCTTGCTGTGGGCGACAACCCATTCCAATGCGCTACGCGCTTTGGCCAAATCTTTGCCATCATGGGCAGCTTTGGCTGCCAGGAACATAGCTCGGCTGGTCAAAGCATGGCCCGGCTGCTGCTGCGCCATAGTGTCAGCAGCAGCGCGCGTCTTTGCGGCGTCCTTGGATTGAAATGCTTTCTCCACTGCGGCGTAAGCAGCAGAGGCCGCCTCTCCTTGCGACTTCTGGTAGGCCTTCCAAGCATACTGGCCAACAAAAGCCACCAGCGACGCCACCACTACCGTGATTAACAGCTTGCCCCATTGCGCCCACCAAGCCTTGATCTCGGCGATTTGTTCCTGTTCCTGCAAATCAAATGCGGCCATCTTGCATTTTTCCGTTAGCTAGAATGTTGACAAGTGCGCGAACAACGGCGCACAGATATTTTAAAAATCATTGAATGTACAGAACGGCTTACGCCTGTACCATTCCTTCAACTGCATATCGGGTATGGCCATCGCGCCAGCATTCCGTCAACCAACCGACTGACGGACGCGCGACTGACGCTGTGTACGGATACGTTTGAGAAGATCAAACATAAACCAGGCCATCAAACCCAGGCCCACGATCATCAGTACTGCGCCATGGGTTTTATCCACCAACCAAGGGTGCACCTGACCACCCTCTCCCACCACGCTGAGTAAGCCAAAGGCCGCCATGATGGCACCGATAATGTCGAGCACAAACAACTTGAGCGAAACCTTTAGCTTTTGGTTCTGCATGGCATCAGGCCATCAAAGCTGCAGCAAGTTCAGGCTGGGCGACATTCCGTTGTTCACCACCATCACGCAATGGCTTGACCACCGCGGTACCTGTGGCTACCTCATCTTCACCCAGGATGACGGCAAAGCGAGCGCCTGAGCCATCCGCCTTTTTCATTTGGGATTTGAAGCTACCGCCACCGCTGTGCACTGCCACGGCAAGTCCAGCATTGCGTAACTGCTCTGCCAATAACGGCGCTTGGCGTTGTGCTCGTTCACCCGCGTTGACCAGATAAACATCTGGCGCATCACTCGCGCTAACGCCATATTCCTGCATCAATAGGAAAACGCGCTCCATGCCCATCCCAAAACCACACGCCGTGGTCGGCTTGCCGCCCAAGGTTTCGACTAGGCTGTCGTACCGACCACCGCCTGCAATCGTACCCTGGGCACCCAGCTTGGTGGTCACCCACTCGAACACGCTGCGGTTGTAGTAGTCCAGCCCTCGCACCAAACGGGTATTCAGAATGTAGGGCACACCAGCATCGGTCAACAATTGGCATAAGCCGTCGTAATGTGCCCGTGACTCAGCACCCAATACATCAAACAACTTGGGCGCTGCCTCAATCATTGCCTGCATCCTTGGATTTTTACTGTCCAGGATGCGCAGCGGATTGGTGTGAAGCCGGAGCTTGGCTTCCTCGTCCAACAGATCCGCATGCTGTTCGAAGTAACTGATCAAGGTCTGGCGATAGGCAGCACGTTCACTCGCGTCGCCAATCGTATTGATCTGTAGTTCAACATCAGCAATGCCCAGCACCTTCCAGAGTCGCGCCAACATGATGATCAACTCAGCATCCACGTCCGGACCGTCGTAACCAAATGCTTCGGCGCCAATCTGGTGGAATTGCCGCTGGCGGCCTTTCTGGACATTCTCGTGCCGGAACATAGGGCCCATGTACCACAAACGCTGCGGGCCATTGTAGGTAAGGCTGTGCTCAATTACCGCCCGCACACACCCGGCCGTACCCTCAGGTCGCAAGGTCAACTTGTCTCCATTGAGCGCATCCGTCCAGGAATACATTTCCTTTTCGACAATATCGGTATGTTCGCCGACACCGCGCACATAAAGTCCTGTGGGTTCGACTAAGGGCAAGTGGATATAACGATAGCCATATTGGGCCAATACCTCGCTTGTCACCGATTCGAGCTTACGCCACAACGCAGTGTTACCAGGCAGGATGTCGTAAAAACCTTTGATGCTTTGAAACTTGTCAGCCATGAGAAAAGGAATCAAATATTCTTGAGCGGGATAATCTTGGGCGCATCAAACTGCCGGCGCAGCTTCCCGCCCGTGCTGTAATTGGTACGTACATAGTCGTAGACGATAGCCTGGAATTCTTCGGCAATCCCCTCGCCCTTGAGCGTAACCGTCTTGTTACCATCGACATAAACTGGCGCCACAGGCACTTCCCCCGTACCCGGAAGAGAGATGCCGATATTGGCCAATTTGGATTCACCCGGCCCATTGACCACGCAACCCATCACTGCAACACTCATGGTCTCAACGCCGGGATAGTCCGCACGCCACACTGGCATCTGTTCACGCAGATAGCGCTGGATCTTCTGCGCCAACTCCTGGAAAAAGGTCGATGTCGTCCGACCACAGCCCGGGCAGGCAGTCACCAATGGCGTGAATGACCGGATACCCATGGTCTGCAGGATTTCCTGCGCCACCACGACTTCTTTTGTCCGCGGCTCACCGGGCTCGGGTGTGAGGCTGACACGGATGGTGTCGCCTATGCCCTCCTGCAGCAATATCGACAGCGCCGCAGTCGACGCTACAATACCCTTCGACCCCATGCCGGCTTCAGTCAACCCCAGGTGCAAAGGGTATTCACAACGGTTGGCGAGATCACGATATACCTTGATCAAATCCTGCACATCCGACACCTTGCAGGAGATGGTAATTGCGTCGCCAGGAAGACCCAACGCCTCGGCCTGGGCGGCACTTTCCAGCGCTGACTGAATCAACGCTTCACGCATCAACGCATCGGCAGACAACGGATTGGGAAGCTGAGCATTCTCATCCATCATCCGCGCCATCTTGGCTTGATCGAGGCTACCCCAATTCACACCAATCCGCACCGGCTTGCCGTATTTGATCGCCATTTCGATCATGGCGGCAAATTGCTCGTCACGCTTGGCGCCCTTACCCACATTGCCTGGATTGATACGGTACTTCCCCAGCGCAGCAGCACAGTCCGGGTACTGCGTAAGCAGCTTGTGACCATTGAAGTGGAAGTCACCTACCAGAGGCACATCACACCCCATGGCATCGAGCTGACGTCGAATTTCAGCAACCTGGGCGGCGGCCTCCGGTGAATTCACCGTTATACGGACGATCTCCGAACCCGCTTGCCATAATTCAAACACCTGCTGTGCGGTAGCCGCGGCATCAGTGGTATCGGTATTGGTCATCGATTGGACAACAACAGGTGCATCACCGCCAATTGGCACACGGCCAACCATCACTTGGCGAGAGATACGACGAGGTAAATTACTCATGAGAAAATCAATTCAATTCCAGGTTGGCTACGTCAACCTTGATATATGGGGCAAGGTCAGTGACCTTACCCTTGTAATAGAGTTCAGTCTGGCGACCATTGCCAATCCGGACCTGATAGGGTGGCTTGCCATCCGCGGCGCGGACCTGACCAGCAGGTATCAACTCATTGATCAAGCGACGGCCGGTTGAATCTGTAATCTGCACCCAACTCTCCGCCTTGGCCACGATACGAATCTCTCCCTTAGGTTGCAGGATAGGTGCCGAAGGCACAGGCACAGCGGCAAGCGGTGCCTCTGGTTTACCGATAACTGGTACTGCACTGGAAGAAGCCACTGTAGATGGCGTATTAGGCAATATTGCTGCAGAAGGCGGAGGCACAGCCGGACTGGTAGCAGGAGCAGGCACCACGGAAATCTGCCCCTCTGGCAATACAGTAGGCTTACCGGTTTCTTTAGCTGTAGCGTTGATGACGAGCTCAGGCTGCACCGATGAAGTAGCCGATGGGCCAGACGCCACTAGAGGGGCAGGGGAATTACCGGCAGGCAACGTCAGCACCGGGTCCGAGCCAAAGTTACGCATATACCAAAACCCACCCACTACCAGCAGTACCAATACCAGGCTTCCTGCCATCGCCAGGAAAAAAGCCGGCCGATCCATCGAACCGACAGGGCGTAAGGTCGGCAATACCTCGTTCTGCAAACGCGGCAAGGCCGATTGCGGAGGCTCGACCGGCAGATGCGTATCCAGATAATGAATGAGCGGCTGAGCGTCGATCTGCAACAACCGGGCATAATTCCGTACGAAACCACGGACGAATGTATTGCCCGGCAGCGCATCGTAGCGATCGGTTTCAAGGGCCTCTATTTGGCGGCAGGAAAGCTTGAGCTTGGCGGAAACATCTTCAACCGACAAACCAAGCTCGCGACGATGACTCGCCAGAATTGCGCCTGTCGTAGGAGTAACCAGTTCAGAAGGAGGGGGAGCGGGCGCTTGATCTTGGCTCATCTCGGACAACATGCCGACGCAGTAATGTTAATTGTTAATAGGGGATTCAGTCGTATTTGCCGGAAGCCAGCAAAACAGCCTCTTCACTTTCTGGGAAGCGGGTTCGCAGTTCCTTGCCGAAACCAGCCTCATTATCCGCATTGCCGAGTTTTCGCTCCAGACGGACATTCAACCACAATGCTTCAGCGGTAGGCGTCCCTAAACGGGCCTGACGCAACAACAACCCACGTGCACCTGCAAAGTCGCCTTGCAAATAGGCTGCCATGGCCAAGCCATAGATTGTTTGAGGATCATCCGGCTGCACATAATCTGCTTTACGCAGGTAATCCAGCGCAGTCGCCACATCCCCCATCTTCAGCGCACACAGGCCAGCCTGCTGCTGCGACCTTTCAGGTGTCTTATATAGTGGGTTTTTCAATGCAGCCCGGAAATAGCCCATTGCTTCACGGTAGGCTTTGCGCTTACTGCAAAGGAACCATGCATAGTTATGGTTTGCATTGGGCTCATTCGGATCCAGTGAGAGTGCGCGCTTAAAGCTTCTATCCGCCTTGTCAAACTCTTTCAAATCCATGTAAACCAACCCCTGCACATAGTGAGCAGAGGGATAACTGGAATCCGCATCCAATGCTTTTTCGATCTCTTGCAATGCGATGTCATACTGACCGCGTGCGTAGTAACCTGCTGCCAGTTCAGTACGCAATCGCGGCAACTGGCTACGCGCATCGGTCTTTTCCTCTGCCTGGGTAGGCAGCACCATCAAACTTAGCAATAGCGCAGCAATCAAGCCGTATTTCATGCTTTAGTCCCTCACAAGTTGGATAGTTTGCGTGGTCTTGCCCTCTGCAGCCAACCGCAGAGTCCGCTTGGTTTTGTCTTTGACCTGCCCCGCCAATTGGCCACAGGCGGCATCAATGTCATCGCCACGCGTTTTTCTTACTGTTACTACAAAACCAGCCTGGATCAGATGATCGCGAAAGCGCCGAATTGAATCAGGCTTCGATCGACCGTAACCAGAATTCGGGAAAGGGTTAAACGGAATCAGGTTGAACTTGCACGGCACATCCTTCACCAGTGCGACCAGCTGCTTTGCATGCTCGAAAGTGTCATTGACACCATCCAGCATAACGTATTCGAAGGTGATGAAGTCACGCGGCGCTTTTTCCAAGTACCGGGAACATGCGGCCATCAATTCCTTGAGGGGATACTTCTTGTTGATTGGAACAATTTCATCACGCAAGGCATCGTTAGGCGCATGCAGCGAAACAGCCAGCGCCACCGGGCAAGCCTCACGTAACCGGTCCATCTGCGGCACCAAGCCAGAAGTAGACAGCGTAACGCGACGACGGCTCAAACCATAGGCATTATCGTCCAGCATCAGCCTCATCGCAGCGACGACATTGTCGAAATTAGCCAGCGGCTCGCCCATCCCCATCATAACCACATTTGAAACAATCCGGTCACCCCTGGGGTCGCGGCCCAGCGCCTTATTTGCCCACCATAGTTGGCCAATAATTTCAGCAGTCGTGAGATTTCGATTAAACCCTTGCCGGCCGGTAGAACAGAATGTGCACTCAAGCGCACACCCTACCTGACTCGAAACACACAGCGTACCCCGATCATCTTCCGGAATGAAAACTGCCTCAACGCCATTGCCAGTCCCTACGTCCAGCAACCACTTACGGGTACCGTCTTCCGAGGCTTGTTCCAACATCAAGCTGGGCGGCGCAATAACTGCCTCCGCCGCCAGCTTTTCACGCGTCGTCTTGGCAATGTCCGTCATCAGGGCGAAATCCGACGCGCCAAAATGATGGATCCAGCGCATCAGCTGCTTGGCGCGGAACGGCTTCTCCCCCCGCTCGGCCAAAAAGGCAGCAAAGCGTGTAGCGTCAAAGTCGAGCAGATTGATAGACATAGCCAAAATATACGCTTAGCGACCGTAAACTTCAGTGCCAAAGAAGTAAGCAATCTCGATCGCTGCATTTTCAGCACTATCGGAACCATGAACGGCATTGGCATCGATAGAGTCAGCAAAATCAGCACGGATTGTGCCCTTCTCTGCTTTCTTCGGGTCAGTGGAGCCCATCAGGTCACGATTAGCCAGAATGGCATTTTCGCCTTCCAGGGCCTGGATCATCACCGGGCCGGAAATCATGAAGCTGACCAGATCGTTGAAAAAGGGGCGTTCCTTGTGCACCGCATAGAAACCTTCAGCCTCTGCACGCGACAGTTGCTTCATCTTGGCAGCAACAACTTTCAGACCAGCGTTTTCGAAGCGGGTATAAATCTGACCGATTACGTTTTTAGCAACAGCATCAGGCTTGATAATGGATAAGGTACGTTCAACGGCCATGTTGTTTAACTCCGATAGTTTCGTAGTGGGAAAACTGAAAAAGCAGATAATTTCGCACCACAAGCCGGGCTGCACTACAACCAAGCAGCTTGTCGGTATAAAAATGACCGAATATTCTATCAGCTTTGCTGTTACGGCGCGCAAAGCCCAAGCAACTGGTCTACGCAAATTCTCAGGGAGGGCGCCTCAACCGGCGCAACAAGAACGATGAGTGCGATTCGCCCCAGTCCCAACAGAGCCTATCCTCCCCCCACTCGGGAAGACGACGAAGAACAACGCGAGATCCGACAGCGCCTGATGCAACGGCTAGCGATCGCTGTCTGCCTGATCCTTGCGGTAGGCATCGCCATCACACTGCTGAACCAGCTGGAAAGCCCTTCCGTAATGGATGAAAGTGGCCCTGCGATCAATCCGCTTCAAGCTGACCAGCCCACTCATCACGCCGCAGCAAGTACGCCAGAAACACCCTCACAAAAGGTGGAGACCGTCGAGCCTCCGCCAATAGCAGAACCCGCAGCACCCGCAGCACCCGCAGCACCCGCAGCACCCGCAACAGATACAGCCACCAGCCCACCGACTCAAACCGATGCACCCCTCAATGCGACCGTGCCTACCGAACCTATCGCCAACAATCCGCATATCGAGGAAAAGAAGCTAAAAGCCGTCGAAAACATCGGCAAGGTCGCAGCCCGCCCACATACCAAGCCTGAGTTGGCGCCCTACGATCCCGATGGCGCTTCAGCAGTTCCACCACCATCACCGCCACCCACTTTGGCACAGCCAAGCCCGACGCCCACCCCACAAGCCGTAGTCAGCACGCCTGCTCCCTCGCAATCCGTCAAAACTCCAGCACCACCCCTTGTGCTGCCGCCGCAGCGTGCCGCGCAAGCGCCAAAACCTACGCCTGAACATACCTTCACTGCGCTGGCGGCCGGCGTGCTGCCTGCCGGCAGCAAAGGGTACACGGTGCAGGCTGGGGTATTTCAAAGCGGAGCCAATGCGGAGAAGTTGATCGAGAAACTAAACGGTGCAGGCATACCTGCCCGGCTTGAAACACGCGTTCAGGTTGGCCCATTCAAAAATCGCGATGAAGCCGCACTAATCATGCGCCGTCTGCGTGAACTTGGTGTGACGCCTATCTTACAAACCCCATCGTCATAGAGTCTGCTCAGCGTGCGGGGCATTTATTGGTAAAAACGTTTTATTGAGCGGGTTAACACGGCACTATCAACCATCAGCGGAATTTAAGCAGGCCTCACAGCTCCCCCGCCCGCCATTATCAAGGCGCATCCGGCCATCCATCCGGCTGCCAGCGGGGCCACCGCCCATCGGTATCCTGGCACTTGGCAGCCACTGCGATCCCGGCAACTGCCACCAGCGTATCGTTCTGCCAAAGTAAGGGCCAATAGCTGCGTAGCCAGGGCGGAATCCCTGCTTCCTGCAGCAAATCCTTCACCGGTCGGTTTGGGCCACCCACTCGCGGCTGAATCCGCTCGCCCCCTGCACGAGGCCGTGCAACCAAGCCTTCACGCCACACATCAGCCACCCCACCCTGTCGCTGCAACCAGCTTAATCGTCCACACCAAGATGCTGGCAGCCGCTCCTCGTCATCTAACGAGGTAGGTTGCACTTCAGGCGGCAATGGCACCACCCACAGGTGCTCCCTGTATCGACGTACCGACATACCGCCTAACCTCAAGAATGGGGTCGCATCCTCCCTAGCTTGCAGAAGCTGGCTAAGCAACACCACCAACTGGCGCTCTTCCAACCACAAAGCATGCTTGGCAAGAAACCATCGCAGCAAATTACGCTGCCTTGCGCCATCCAAGCAACGTAACTTGGCCATATCGAGGCTAGGTGAGACATCACCAGCATCCATCTCAGCCAAGCTGTCCAGCAATCCTGCCGCTTCGGAGAAATGCCGCGCCGCACGGGCAAGCGCAGCCGGGGCCAACGGGAAGCGGCTTATCAGCGGAGGGATGACCTCATGGCGCAGAAAGTTACGGTCGTACTCGATCAGGGCATTACTTTCATCTTCCACCCAACTCAATCCATACTGTTGTGCATAGGCCAACAAAGCAGCACGCGGTTCGGCCAATAGTGGCCGCCAGATCTGCTTACCCAACCCAAGCTTACGACTAGCCGGCATGCCTGCAGCACCCTGCACGCCCGCCCCTCTCGCCAAGCGATACAACACCGTCTCAGCCTGATCATCCTGATGGTGCGCAAGCACTATCAATTCTGCATCCAGCATCTCATAGGCTTGATAACGCGCTGTACGTGCCCGTGCCTCCAGGCTGGGACCGGCAATACGATCCAGATCAGCACGAGAGGAAGAAAAAGGCACATTCAATTGAGCGCAAACGCCGGCACAATGAGTCAGCCAACTATCCGCATTTGGACTTATGCCATGGTGAAGATGAAATGCCTGCAGCTCAAACGCCTGATCACGGCGCAAACGATATAGCAAGTGGAGAAGGACCGAGGAATCGAGGCCTCCCGAGTAAGCAACCGCAACCCGCGAAGCCGGCTGAAGCCGACCAGCGGTGACACGCGCAAAGCGCTGAAACAATACGTCAGGATCAGACAGTGGGAACTTCCTTGAACTTTCCGAAACTCATCAAGCGCTCGAACCGGGTGCTCAGTAACGCATCAATCGGCTTATCCTGCAAATTCTTTAAACCATCTTGCAAGGCCTTGCGCAACGTCAACATCATCGCTTGAGGGTCGCGATGAGCCCCACCAATCGGCTCGGTCACAACCTTATCAATCAAACCCAAAGTTTTTAATCGCGCTGCCGTAATACCCAATGTTTCTGCAGCCTCTGGGGCTTTATCTGCGCTCTTCCACAGAATGGATGCACACCCCTCCGGCGAAATCACCGAATACGTCGAGTACTGCAACATCTGAACCTGATCACCCACCGCAATCGCCAGCGCGCCACCGGAACCACCTTCACCGATGATCGTGACCACGACAGGCACACGCAAGCAGGTCATTTCATAAAGATTACGACCGATTGCCTCCGACTGGCCGCGCTCTTCCGCCCCCACTCCGGGATACGCACCGGGTGTATCCACAAATGTAAAGATAGGCAGACCAAACTTTTCCGCCAGGCGCATCAGGCGCAGCGCCTTTCTGTACCCTTCAGGGCGGGGCATACCGAAATTGCGAAGTATCTTCTCCTTCGTATCACGTCCCTTCTGGTGGCCTATCACCATGCAAGCCTGACCATTCAACCGGGCCAAGCCACCAACGATGGCATGATCATCAGCAAAGCTGCGATCACCATGCAGCTCTTCGAAATCGGTGAAGATTTCCCGCACATAGTCGAGCGTATAGGGGCGCTGCGGGTGACGCGAAACCTGGGATATCTGCCAAGGTGTAAGCTTGGCGTAAATACCCCGCGTCAGCTCCTGACTCTTTTTCTGCAGATGGTCGATCTCGACTGATATATCTACCGCCGAATCGTCTTGCACATAACGGAGTTCTTCAATCTTGCCTTCTAGCTCGGCAATCGGTTGTTCAAAGTCAAGGAAAGTGGTTTTCATGCTCGGGTGCCGCACGTGTAGTGCGAACGATCTCCGGTAATGCCGGACGTAACGGCGAAAAGTGCGCCATTATGGCGATTTGCCGCCACCTCGCAAGATTGACAAGCAAGGCTTTCGAGCAGCCGTCCGGGACTTATTCGTTGGTAAACACGATCTCGGCACGCACTCCACCTTTCTGGAGCGCCAGTCTGCTCGCCAGATTCAACACAATTGGCGACTGAGTATTCGCTTGAATCTTATCGCTGCTTTCCACCCGGGTTAAGGTCAGCAACAACACAAGATCCTGCTCTCCCGTGTACGCAATCTGCGCACATTCTTCATCACTTAGCGTCAGTTGGTAATGCAAACCCAACAGTTTGGCGTCGATTACACTTATCACCAAGTCCGCCTCATCAAGCGATTGCATCCATAAAACCTTGGGCTCTGCCACTTCCTCATGAAGCAGTTTGAAACGCTTGCAGTTATCGAAACCCGGCAAAGCCGCCGGAAATGTGATCAGCGAGCTTTCGTCGATATCAATGGCACCAAAACGGGGCGTAACAACTAGCATCTAAGTGATCTCCAAAAATCTTTGGGCTGCCATGGAATCTAGCCGATTTGCCTCGCCGACGCCAAGACAGTCAACGCTTTGATCCGGCAATCACGCAGATTTTGCATAATTTGCTTAAAGTTCTACACAATTGTGCCGATAAGGCAGGTAAGCTCCAGTGACAGGACCTGGCCCAAGTAGCCAGCGAAAGGATTTACCATGAAAGTCGACAACTCCGGCAAGCCCCTGAGCGCCGCGTTGACGCGTGCTGAGGCCCGGGCTGCCAGCAAGCAAGCTGCTCAGGAAACTGGCGGCAACGATACCCGCAGCGACAATGTTGACATCACCGCCTTCAGTGCCCGTTTGGCTTCGCTGGAAGCAAGCCTTGGTAACCAACCTGTCATTGATGAAGCCAAAGTGAAGGAAATCCGCAAGGCCATCGCTGAAGGCCGCTTCACTATCAACCCCGATGCTATTGCCGACAAATTGATGGATAGCATCAAGGAATTGCTAGGCAAGTCCTAACGCCTCAAGCTTAACACCGCATATACTGCATAATGCCGGCCACCAGGCCATCTGGTGCGCCGGCGTTGCATTTACTATTCCTGCATTCGCCACTCACCCGCTCAACGAGATAGGCCACATCGCATGCTACCTTTGCCATTGCTGTCACTATTACAGAATGAACACGCCGAGCTGCTGGGATTTATTGAACTGCTTGAGCAGGAACAGAAAGCCCTGATCGACAATGCGTTATCGGACTTGGTCGAGTTCGCCAAACAGAAAACTGCTCGGGCACAGTCCCTGGAAAGCTTGGCCCGTGAACGTAAGCGCTTGTTTGACATCAATGGCGTCGAGCTCTCGCCTGACCCACCCCACCTGCTTGAACGGGTACGCAATCTACCGGAAGAGGCATGGCCATCGCTGGCAAGCATCTGGAGCGAGTTGATTCAAGCCGCTCGGCATGCCAATGCGCTTAATCAGACCAACGGCAAACTCATTGAAACACGCCACCAGCAAAATCAGCAGCTGATGACCTTGTTGCAGAATAGCCAGAGCTCCACCCTGTCTTACGACGCCTATGGCCAGGCGAAGCTATCACGGCCAGGCGGCTCATTAGGCAAGGCTTGAACCCACCTTCCTTATCCTAGCTCGCGAGACTTTAAACAGGCTCTTAGGGTGCAGGGCTGGCTCGAGCAGCTTCTTCTGGCAGCGGTAAAGTCGCTACCTCGTCCTTGCTGTCGGCCAAAATTTGGATGGTGACACGACGGTTACGCGCCCGCCCCTCTGCCGTGTCATTGGGCTCAACCGAGCGATTCTCTCCATAACCCAACGCCACCAGCCTACGCGCAGCGACGCCATTGGACTCGAATACCCGGACAACCGTACCGGCACGCGCAGCCGACAATTCCCAGTTGGACGGGAACTGTGGGGAGCTGATGGGAACGTTGTCTGTATAGCCTTCAATCTGAATCAGGTTCTCCGCGCCAGCCAGTTTGCGCGCAATACCTGCCAACGATTCGGCAGAGCGGGTATCGAGCGTCGCCGAACCTACTGGGAACAACAGGCTGGCATTTACTTCAATCGCAATGCCGCGTTTACTTTCCGTCACGCGGACCTGCCCATTATCGATCAAATCCGCGAGTCCCTTTTTTAGATCCACCGCCATGTCCTTCATGGCTTCAGTCTGCTTGGCACGCTCCTGTACCATCTGCTGGACCTGCTGGGACTCCCTTCGCTGGCGATAAGGCAATTCAATCACCGACTGGTTATTGCCATTCGGCTCGGATTTGATTACCGACGGGGAGGTTGAATCGGGCTTGCTGAAAGCCACGGTAAGCGAACTGGAAAGTACCCGATACTTGCCTTCATTGATCTGGGATATGGCATACATCACCACGAAGAATGCAAATAGCAAGGTAATGAAGTCGGCGTAAGAGACCAACCATCGTTCATGGTTTTCGTGCTCTTCATGCACACGCCTGCGCGCCATACAGCCTCCAGAAAGAAGTAGGCCAGCCTGCTAAGCTGCAGACTAGCCCTCTTGCTTACTTTAGACTCATATTGAAGCTGCTGCTGAGCTTGGCACCGGCTGCTGCACCCAGGGTACGCGCGAATCGTTGGGTCCAGTCATCACGTGGTGTGAAGTCGACGATGTCTTCCGCCTTCACCACCTCACGCGCCACCTTATCGGCACTGCCATATCCGTCGGCAAGGCCAAGCTCAATACTCTTCTCGCCACTCCAGACCAGGCCAGAAAACATTTCCGGCGTTTCCTTCAGGCGTTTGCCACGGCCATCACGCACCACCTTGATGAACTGCTGATGCACTTCATCAAGCATCTTGTGCGCATATTCAATCTGCGTGGTGCTTTGTGGTGAAAATGGATCCAGGAACCCTTTGTTTTCGCCCGCCGTAATCAAACGGCGCTCCACTCCCAGTTTTTCCATGGTGCCGGTAAAGCCGAAGCCATCCATCAATACACCAATCGACCCCACGAGACTGGCTTTATCAACGAAGATTTTGTCTGCGGCTGCTGCAACGTAGTAGCCGCCAGAAGCACAGATATCGTCAACAACCACATACAAAGGCGTTGTTGGATTCAACTTACGCAGGCGGCGTATCTCATCGGCGATTTGGCCCGCCTGTACCGGGCTGCCACCCGGGCTATTGATACGAAGGACAACACCCTTGGTATTCCGATCTTTGAAGGCATTACGTAATCCCTCAATCACCGAATCCGCCTCGACATCGCCACCAGCCGCAATTACCCCGCGCATATCGACCAATGCGGTATGAGGCCCGGAGCTCTTGGCTTCAATCGTGCTGGCGTTACGCCAAGTCACCACAGCCGCCAATAACAGAAAAAGCCAAGCGAAACCAATAAACCGGAAGAATATCCGCCAGTTCCTGCTTTTTCTTTGCTCCTTAAGGGTAGCCAGCACCAGGTTTTCCAACACCTGACGCTCCCAATTCGAATTTTGCTGCTCGCTCATAAATCACACTTCCATAAAAAATAAAATCTCATCAAAGAACCTGTTCGCAATCGCAATTGAAGAATCATCGTGGTTGGGCATCAGGCAGAAAGAACACTTCTCCGCCATCCTCCACCACCAGCACCTTAATTAACCGCCTTCCCTTGCATGGACCACCAAGGCATAGCCCAGTATCGGGCTTATAGTAAGCGCCGTGTGTTGAACAGATCAAATAGCTACGGGTAAGATCGAAAAAATCACCCTCATTGAAATCAAGTTCAATAGGTATATGGGCGCATTCGTTCAAATAACCATGGACCACACCACCCCAACGCACAACGAAGGCAGGTGCAGGCACGCCATGCCATTCAGCCTGAAACCGCTTTCCTAAACCAGCCTCAGGCAAATCCTCGCTTGCACAAATACGCCAACGCCGCTCAGGCATGTTGGTGCAACCACGCATCCAGCTCAAGAAAGCTGTCGAACAAACCAAGTGGCGTCAATCCAGCCAGGCTTTCCTTTGGATGTGCGCCATAACTGACGCCCAAGCCTGCCACACCCGCATTAATCGCCATCTGCAGATCATGCGTGGTGTCACCGATCATTACCGTCCTCTCTGCCGGTACCATGAGCGACGTACCGATTTCCTCCAGCATTTGTGGATGCGGTTTGGAATGGCACTCGTCTGCACAACGAGTTATGTCGAAATAAACACCCAACCCCGTCTGCTCAAGCACCCTGTCCAAGCCGCGGCGGGATTTGCCAGTGGCAACCGCCAATGCATGGCCCGCAGCCTTGTAGCGTGCCAGCGCATCCGCCACACCATCGAACAACAGAATCTCCCCATCGCGTGACAGATAGTGGGTTTTGTATGCCTCCACCACATCAGCCACTTCGGCAGTCGTTGCCTGTGGCGCCAGATACTGCATGGCTTCATTCAAGCCATAGCCGATCACGTAACTGGCCGCCGCCCTGTCCGGCACTGGTAAACCGGCCTCGGCAAACGCCACTTGAATCGACTGGGCGATCAAACCCGTCGAATCCGCCAAGGTACCATCCCAATCAAACACCAATAGATCAAAACGTTCAGCCATTTAATGCATCCAAACTATCCAGGTAGTTTTGTAATTCAACAGGCAGGGGCGCTTCCAGCTTCAGTGGCATCCCCGTTAACGGGTGATTCAAACTAAGGCGCCATGCATGCAAAAACATACGCTTGAGCCCTTCCTTTGGCAGGCGCTTGTTCAGAGCGAAATCACCATACTTGTCATCTCCAAGAATCGGGAAGCCCGATTGTGCGCAATGCACCCTTATCTGATGGGTACGCCCGGTCTTCAGTTCACACTCCAGGAGCGTTGCCAAAGCATATTGCGCCTTTCGGTTGAATACTGTGTGCGACTCCTGACCGTCGGGCGTCACCGCAACCCGGCGCTCACCATCCGCTGTCACATATTTCTGCAATTTGAATCGTACATGCCGCCGTGCGTCGGGAAATTGTCCCTGTACTAATGCCAGATACCGTTTATCCATTCCTCGGTCGGTGCGCAGCATTTCATGCAACGCCACCAAGGCGCTACGCTTCTTGGCGATCAGCAACACACCAGATGTCTCACGATCAAGCCGATGGACCAATTCCAGAAACTTGGCTTGGGGACGCAGGGCTCGCAACTGCTCGATGACCCCGAAGCTGACACCACTCCCCCCATGCACAGCCACGCCTGCCGGTTTATCAACGACCAACAGGGCATCGTCCTCAAACAAAACTGGTAATGCCGGCCCCCGTACCATACTTGCCTGGCTGGGTTTAGCACCGGGTTCCGGCAGCCTTAACGGCGGAATCCGGATCTGATCGCCAGCCAATACGCGATAGGTAACATCGGCCCTTCCTTTGTTCACTCGCACTTCTCCTGACCTTACGATCCGATAGACCAGCGACTTCGGCACACCCTTCAGATGCTTCAACAGGAAATTATCCAGGCGCTGGCCTGCTTCTTCGTCGCCAACAGTGAGGTAGGAAACTTTGCTCGTATTATCCATCTTGTCATATACTCTGTCGGTCTTGCGCAATGCATGCGGTAACGTCCGAGGGCGCTGCCGAAATGAGAAAACAAGACCAGCCGCCGCCCTGTTTTCTGGCCGATTGCCAACCCTGGCAAAGGCCTCAAAAAAGCGGATTATCTCACGCGCGACCGGCTCGCGCGGTCTTTCCCGCTCTTTTCCCCGCGTCTCATCCTTCTTGCCGTGCTAGCCGCATTTCCGGCCGCACCTGGTGCGCAAGACGGACGCCAGTGCCTTTACTAGCACGGGAAAAGCACAGGAAAGCCCATCAAGCCGGTGCGGTTAACGTCGTTCACCGCTAAGCAACGACGACACAAAGTGACAATACGCTCGACCGGACATCCGCTGGCAGGCCCTGAGAATCAAGATGCCTGTCCGCAAATTTTTTAAGAACACACCCGTGCGTGGCAACGACATTTCGGCCACGACGAAAGTACGGAACCACAGGACTTTTGCCTTGCACAACAATACGCAACGCCCCAACGTCTGACTTGTTCCTCGACGGTTACACCGTCGGTGTGTTCGCCTGCGCCTGTCCGGCGGCGGGAGAACAAAACATGAAACGCATGCTGTTCAATGCGACACAAGCTGAAGAGCTACGTGTTGCCATCGTCGATGGCCAAAAGCTCATCGATCTCGACATCGAGACTGTTGGCAAGGAACAACGCAAGAGTAACATTTACAAAGCTGTCATCACCCGCATCGAGCCCTCGCTCGAAGCCTGCTTTGTCGACTACGGTACCGACCGTCACGGTTTCCTCCCCTTCAAAGAAGTTGCCCGCGCCTATTTCAAGGAAGGTGCCGATAGCCGCTCACGCATCCAGGATGCGCTCAAAGAGGGCATGGAGCTGATCGTCCAGGTTGAAAAGGACGAACGTGGTAACAAGGGTGCAGCGCTTACCACCTTTATCTCGCTGGCTGGCCGCTATTTGGTACTGATGCCGAACAATCCCCGTGGTGGTGGTGTTTCGCGCCGCATTGAGGGTGAAGAGCGTCAGGAGCTACGCGCTACCATGGACCAACTTGATGTGCCGAATGGCATGTCCATCATTGCCCGTACTGCAGGCATCGGCCGCAGTGCCGAGGAATTGCAGTGGGACTTAAACTACCTGCTTCAACTGTGGCGCGCTATTGAAAATGCCGGCAGCGCCCAAAAGGGCCCTTTCCTGATCTACCAGGAAGGCAGCCTCGTCATCCGTGCTATTCGCGACTACTACCAGCCCGATATCGGTGAAATTCTCATCGACACCGAATTCGTCTATGAGCAAGCCCAGCAGTTCATGAGCCATGTAATGCCTGGCTTCGTAAACCGGGTGAAGCTTTACAAGGACGATGTTCCCCTCTTCTCGCGCTTTCAGATCGAACATCAGATCGAAACTGCTTTTTCGCGCGAAGTCGGTCTCCCATCGGGTGGTGCAATTGTTATTGACCATACCGAAGCCCTGGTTTCTGTGGACGTCAACTCCGCCCGCGCTACCAAAGGCGGCGACATTGAAGAGACCGCAACCCGCACCAACCTGGAAGCTGCCGATGAAATCGCCCGCCAGCTGCGTCTACGCGACCTCGGCGGGCTGATCGTCGTCGACTTCATCGATATGGAAAAAGCCGGCAACCAACGTGAGGTGGAAAACCGCCTACGCGATGCGTTGCGCCATGACCGCGCCCGGGTTCAAACCGGCAAGATTTCACGCTTCGGCCTGATGGAACTCTCACGTCAGCGCCTGCAACCCTCCCTTGGTGAAACCGCTCACCAGCCTTGCCCGCGCTGCCACGGCACTGGCTTTATCCGCGGTACCGAATCATCCGCGCTTCATATCCTGCGTATCATCCAGGAAGAAGCCATGAAGGAAAATACGGGTGCAATCCATGTCCAGGTACCCGTCGATGTTGCCACCTTCCTGCTCAATGAGAAGCGTGCTGAGATTTTCTCGGTAGAGTCGCGCCTCAAAGTCAGCGTGGTGTTGATTCCCAACATCCATCTCGAAACACCAAATTACCAGCTGGCTCGCCTGCGTCACGATGACCTGAACCATATCGAGGAAGTCCTGCCTTCCTACAAGATGATGGAAGCGCCGGTGGAAGAAACGCACAACCATGGCAAGGAGGTGGAGCCGACCAAGCCTCGTCAGGAAGCTGCCGTCAAGGGCATCACCCCTACCCAGCCAGCCCCGGTTACTGCCGAAAAGTCGGCAGTCAATGTCGACAGGCCATCGCTGTTCGACCGTATTGTGCGTTTCTTCACGGGCGACAAGATCGTAGAGGTTAAGCAACCCACCCCCGCCAACAAAACCGGTGGCCGTGAACGTAACAACAGTCGCCGCAATGAGCGCAACGATAGCCGCCGCGAACGCAACAACGAGCGGAATGCCGAATCGCGCAACGAACCACGTCGTAATGAGGAACGTCGTCCAGGTGGCAAGCCACGCATTGAGGAAGACGAACAGCCACGGCAGTCGCGCGAAGGACGTCAACGCGGCGAAGCCCGAGCTGAGCGCCAGGACAACCGTAACGAACGCCAGCAAAATGAAGCGCGTGAACAACGCGAGCCACGCAGCCCACGCGAGAACCAGGAGGCAAAGGCAGAACGTGAGCCACGCCAAGCTCGCGAACAGCGCGAGCCACGTAATGAACGTGAACCTCGTCCAGAGCGTGAGCCTCGTGAACCACGGGCCGAGCGCGAGCCACGCCCAGAGCGTGAACCGCGGGCGGAACGTGAGCCACGCGCCGAGCGCGAACCACGTCAAGAACGTCAACCACGCCCCGTGGTGGAGGCCAAGGCAGAAGCCAATCTCGCCAATGCTGCAGAACCCAGTCAGCAGGAACTGCTGCCTGTCGATGCCAGCAACGCCGAGACCATGGAAGGCAACGAGGGCCGAGGCCGCCGTCGGCGCGGTCGGCGTGGTGGTCGAGGCGATCGTAACGAGAGCCAACAGCCATTCAACGAAGGTATGGAAGCCGGAGAGGAGTCCCCCGTAGAAGAATCAACCATGACGATGGTTGAGGCGCCAGCCGCCAAGCTGCCGATTGCCGTACCCAGCCCGGAAGTCGTCGTTGCTGAAAGCAGACCCTCGCCAGTGGAACCCGTAGCACGCCCCGTAGAAACGGAAGCCAAACCGGTTGTGGCAAGCGTTGTCGAAGTAATGTCACCAGCATCGGTAGCTGAAACCGTTACTGTGGCTGCTATTGCCATGGCTCAAGCGGAAACCAAAGTACAAGCCGCGGTAGCCTCCGCGATGCCTGTGCAGGAAGCTGTCGTACCAACAGCAGTACCTGTACCTTCAGTATCAACGGTGGAAACGCCGGTGATGGAAGCCCGTCCAATGCCCGTTCCTCGTCCAAAGCAGGCTGAGCTGGAAATCGGGCGACCAGAGGACGTGGGTATGGTGCAGATCAACACACAGCTGAAGTCCTTCGAGCCGGTGGAAATCAAGGTGGAGTCTGCGCCACGACGCCGGCGTAGTGATGTGAAGCCAGTCGACGCTTCTGCATCGGCTCAGGTTGAATTGGTCATGGTGGAAACCAGCCACGACAAAGCCTGACTCAGGCCAGGTAAGACGTAGTAAGCAACAGGGAGCCTAGCTCCCTGTTTTGCTTAGCACCCTTCAAAGTCTGCTGCACATCAACGATGCAGCTTCGGAAGTCCCACTCTTATGTAAGCGTGTCTTGTCTTGTCGGCCTTATATAGATATCTAAGAACCTGTTCTAAAAGCCTCAACCCGAGAAGTAGCTCCTCGCCGCCTCATAACGCTTGGCGAAGTATTTGTTCTTGATGCTTTCGATACGTATACGGCCTTTACTGGTCGGGGCATGGACAAATTTATCATCGCCAATATAGATACCCACATGCGAAAAGGGTCTATTCAGGGTGTTAAAGAACACCAAGTCTCCAGCTTGTAGCGCATCCCTCTCCACGGGTTTACCCTTGCGCGCCATATCTGCCGCGCTGCCTACCAACTTCACGCCAAGTGCATTCTGGTAGATAAAACTCACCATACCGCTGCAATCGAGTCCAGCTTCAGGGTTTTTGCCGCCAAACACATATCCCACATCAAGCAGCCCCAACGCATACATCACAATCTCCCTACCCGCCTCGCCTACTTCAATGCGGGCTAAAGATGTATCGGGCCGTGAAGATGCTGAAGGCCGTATAGGTTTGCTGCCGCATGCAGATAGCAGCAAAGCAATCAAAGCACATATCAAAGGGGTGCGTAGCCGCTTAAACAGGGACTTATGCGATTGAGGCGGGTGTGATGGGCTGGTAGGCAGATTGGGGTCAAACAACGCTGAAGGAATGCTTTCGAGATTTAGCGGATTCAAAGCAGGCTCTCCAGCCATAGTGCCAATGCTTCGGCCACTTTACGCCACGCGGCATCGAGCATCATGACGTGGCCTACCCCTGTGAACATTTGTGCATGCACACCCAACGCTTTGGCCGCACTGTGCACCAAGTGAGGAGGCATCAAAAGATCCTGCTTACTGCCCAGCACCAACACAGCCGGGGAGCCACAAGGTGGTCGTTGATCAAATTGCGGCATATTCATGTCGATCAGGGCGCGGTCAGACTCACGCTGAAATTGAAAGACATACCGCCGCAGCGCATCGTCAGACAGTTCAGCTGAAAACAATAACTCCCGCAACTTATCCAAACGCGGTGGTAAACCAAGATTTTGTAGGGCATTTAATTCCCACAATAGTTGCGGATGCCGCCAAAACAAATGAATGACCGAACCCAGCAGCCCTTCCGGGGGTACCGGAGCCAATAGCGCCAACCCTGGTAAAGCCTGCTTGCGGGAATAGGCCATGGCCAGATATCCCCCCATTGAATGCCCAATCAGCACCGGGGTACGACCTGTTTCCACTTCGATATACCGTACAACGCGTTCCACATCATTGGAATATTCGTCGATGCGGTAATTGGCCAAACCCGAGCGCCCTTCGCTATCGCCATGCCCACGCAAACTCAGCGCAAAACAGGGGTAACCCAGATCGGAAAAGTAGGGCAGGAAATGCGGTTGCCAGCACCATGCCCCCGCGTATGCCCCATGAATAAACAAAATGGGCGGGCAATCACGTGCTTGTAATGGCTTAACCGACAGGATTTCCAGATTGAGTTCAGAGGCCAACTTATAAACACCAGAGGGGATACGTAGTTTGAATTTACCCAACTGAGACTCTGGCGCAAGGCCTACTTACACCAACAGTTAAAATAGCGTCCTTAACCTATTGAAATCAAACAATCCAAAAAAACTTCGAGCACGCCTATCTGCTTGACCCGCCTCAACTGCAGATTTTTTGCGAACCCTATCGCCCCCCTCCCTTACGCCTACTTAATGTTCGCAATGCTGTCATAGTCAAATCTTTAGCATCTGATAAAGCAGCAAGCGTCATAAAAAGATACGGGTTGGTGACGCATAATTAGTTAATTATAATATTTTCTAAGTTGTAGGTCAGATGAAAACAGCGCAACAGTCAGCTGCATTTTGTTGACCTATCGTTCATTAAGCAATAAATTACCGGAAAGTTATTAGCAGGGAACCCTCATGGATACTAACCAACCACGCTGGCAACGCCGTAAGGACGCCCGTCCCGCCGAAATTATCCAAGCCGCCCTCGCACTGTTTGTCGACAAGGGATTTGCCGCCACACGGCTCGATGATGTGGCCACCCAAGCCGGCGTCACAAAGGGTACGGTCTACCTGTACTTCGCCAATAAAGAGGACCTCTTCAAAGCAGTCGTACGCGAAACCATATTGCCCAACATCGAGTCTGGCGAACACCTGTTGGCCGACCATCAGGGTACATGGGCTGAACTACTGTGGACACTGTTGGAGCGTTGGGCAGACCGTATGGAGTATTCCGCCTCCACGGGCATTTCCAAGCTAATGATTGCAGAAGCCAATAACTTCCCCGACCTGGCCCGGTTTTATGTTGAGGAAGTGGTCATGCGCAGCCGTAAATTATTCGCCACCGTTATCGAACGCGGTATCGAAGCGGGTGAATTCCGCCCGGTCGACCCCGTTCTGGCAACACGCGCAGTCATTTCACCCTTGATGATGGTCAAGGTATGGAAGCAAAGCTTTTCGCTTTGCGATACCGAACCCGTCGACCTGAAGGCTTTTGCACGCTTTCACTACGACTTGATGATGCAGGGCCTACAACGACCCTGATCTGTTCCTTCCCTCGTGCAGCCAGTTTGTCCATAGAAAGAACGCTTTATGAGTGATACCGCCCCAGCCCAAAAACAAAACAAAGCACGCCTAGTCTTCGCCCTCGCACTGCTGGGTGTTACGGGTTGGGTTGGCTACCACTGGTGGCATGGCCGCACCTTTGTCGAAACCGACAATGCTCAGGTGGAAGGCCATATCGTACCGATAGCTGCCAAAGTCACCGGGTATGTAAAAAGCGTCAGCGTCACCGACAACCAGGAAGTTGCTGCCGGGGGGGAGCTCATCAAGATCGATGATCGTGACTACGCTGCCCGGCTAAGCCAGGCCGAAGCTGATCTGCAAATCGCCTTCTCCAACGCAGGCAATCGTGATGGTGGTGGGCAAGCTGGCGCTCAGCTCAGCTACAGCCAAGCCAATGCAGCCGCCGCACAAGCTGCCATTTCGCTCGCAGAAGCCAATGCCGAGCGTGCCCGTAACGACTTGATGCGTGCTAAATCGTTGGCTGCAAAAGGCATGGCCAGTGCAGCTGCCCTTGATGCTGCCGAAGCCGCGTCCCGCGCAGCCGAGTCGCAGCTGCGAACTGCCAGAGACACTGCAACCGCCGCAGGTAAACAGATAGGTGTAGCAGGTGCGAGTCTGAAATCCGCACAAGCCAAGGTCGAATCGGTTCGCGCCCAGCGTGATCTGGCGGCTATCCAATTTGCTGATACCAAAGTGGTCGCACCTATCACCGGTATGACCAGCAAAAAATCTGTGGAGGCCGGCCAGTTGGTGCAGGCAGGACAGACGTTGATGTACCTGGTCCCACTAAATGATGTGTGGGTGACCGCCAATCTGAAGGAAACCGAAGTTGGACGAGTGCAAACCGGCCAACCGGTAAACATCGAAGTCGATGCCTATCCAGGCCAGACCTTCACGGGCAAGGTCGACTCCTTCAGCCCAGCCACAGGCGCCAAGTTTGCGCTGTTGCCACCGGACAATGCCAGCGGCAACTTCACAAAGGTTGTGCAACGGGTACCTGTCAAAGTAAAACTCGATGCCTTTGACAGCAAGTCAACCCCATTGCGCCCAGGGATGAGTGTCATGGCCAGTATCCGCCTGCATTAAGGAGCTGTTTACGCGCTTACTGTGCAGCTGTGATCAGGGTTCATGTGCTGTTCTGCATCCTGTTGACAGCTGCTCGCGACATCTTACTGCGCAGTAAGAGCCCAGCCAGAACCGTTTTACAGAGTAAAGCCTGTCAAACCCAGTAATGGTGCAACAACGCAAATAAGCTGCTTGGGAAAGCTGATTACGCCAACTCAAGCAAGCCCTAGATTGAATATACATACATAAAACCTAATCACCTGTCATTCCGGGAGACAACACACCATGAGCATCAAACTGGAAAAACGCGTCGAAGAAGCGCTGACGTCCTCATTGCAACGCTATTTTCAGACCGAACTGGAACAACCGCTCGGTACATTGCCCGCCCAGCACCTATTGCAGTTCATCGTTGAAGAGATCGGCCCCAACATCTACAACCAGGCCGTGCTGGATGCGCAGAACCACATGCAAGCCAGGGTCAGTGACTTGAATATTGATTGCTATATCGAAGAACAGCCTTACTGGAATAAGAAGAAAAAACGCTAGGACCCTGTTCAAAGTCTGCTGCTGAACATCACACCAGGTCCGGATTCGTTCTGTATCGCTAACCGACCTGCTATCCAAGGTAATCGGGCAAGGTCGGCCGCTGTACTCGGCATCGGAGCCGGCACGTTCGTACCTATTTTTTCCTTGGCGTAAAGCTGGCCTTCACAAAACAAGCCTGATACCCCTATGAAGCCCATACTCCCCAGCCTGCTACGCAGCAATACCCCCGACGCGATCTACCAGAACCGCGCCATCATCGCCATGACGGTGACGTTGGCCTGTGTGCTGGAATTGCTCGACACCAGCATTGTCAACGTCGCTGTACCTCACATGATGGGCAGTCTGGGCGCCACACTCGACGAGATCACCTGGGTATCGATCGCATATGTGGTCGCCAATGTCATCGTGCTGCCTATCTCCGGCTTTTTGGCCAACCAGTTTGGCCGACGCAACTATTTGGCACTGTCGATCCTGGTGTTCACTATTGCCTCCTGGGCATGCGGCAATGCCTCGTCGCTGGGCGAGCTCGTGTTCTGGCGTATCGTCCAGGGACTGGGCGGCGGTGGCTTGATCGCCACAGCACAGGCCACGTTGTACGAAGTCTATCCCGTCAAAGAAATGGCCTCTGCGATGGCGATCTTCGGTATGGGCATCATGTTCGGCCCCTCGTTGGGCCCAACCGTGGGTGGCTGGATTACCGACACCTGGTCCTGGCCCTGGATTTTCTACATCAACCTGCCATTGGGGGCGATAGCGCTGCTGCTGGTACTGGTCTATGTGCCCGATTCCGCACACCGAAAAGACATCGTTACTGTGGACTACATCGGTCTCATCCTGCTTGCCGTCGGTATCGGGGCGCTTCAATTGATGCTGGAGCGTGGCGAAAGACTTGAATGGTTTGAGTCAGCGGAAATCATCGCCTACACGGTTACCAGCGTACTGGCACTGATTGGCTTTGTGATTCGCGAGTTGGAGTTCGCTCACCCTATCGTCAACCTGCGCATCATGAAAGACCTGCAGTTCTCAGCCGGGTTGACCTTCACTTTCTTTCTTGGCGCAGCGCTGTTTTCAACCATCTTCCTGTTTCCGGTCTATGCCCAGTCCCTGATCGGCTTTGATGCGTTCCAGACAGGCATGATCATCCTACCTTCCGCCATGGCCGCTGCTTTCGCCATGCCTATCGCCGCTCAGCTTATGGCACGAGGCGTACCCGCCTATATGCTTATCACCATCGGTGCATGCCTTTTCCTGTATGCCATGTGGGGCCACCATCTGTTCACGACCGAATCCGGCATGATGGATTTCTTCATGCCCTTACTATTACGTGGGCTCGGGCTGGGGCTGATCTTCATGCCATTAAACAACCTCACCCTGGCGCGCATCAAACCTCATGAGATTCCCAACGCCACAGGGCTTTACAACCTGGTACGACAGTTGGGCGGTAGCGTTGGCATTGCCCTGTCTGCGACGCTGCTATCGAAGTTCGAAGACATCAAACGCTCGGGGCTCGTGGAGCACCTCGCTAATGACAATGCCGCCATGGCGCAGCGCCTCGATCTATTCCTGCATATGTTCATACAAAAGGGTGAAGCCGCGACAATGGCTACCCAGAAGGCTTATGCCGTCATCAACCTGCAGGTGAACAAACAAGCCATGATGCTGGCCTTCAGCGACCTGTACCTGCTGTTCGGCATCGCCATTATCTTTATGCTGCCGCTGTTGTTCTGGATGCGTACACCACCAAGAATGGCCCAGCCAGGGGAGGTGGCGCATTAATAAACGATCTATCCAAAGTCTCACGATCTGTCGCGAGCGGCTGTCAGCAGAGTGAAGCGCATAAACCGGAATGTACTTAGATACATGAGGACTTCGAGCAGCACATGAGCCCTGATCATAGCTGCGCAGTAAGATCGTGTACGGGTTCTTCGGTAGGAGTGTATCCACAGGTTAAAATACGCCCATGCACACTCCCTCTTCTCAAATCGACCAGGCGCTCGCGCTGTTGAAAGCCGGTGAACTGGTCGGTATTCCCACTGAAACCGTCTATGGCCTCGCGGCGGATGCCAGCCGGCCCGACGCTGTGGCCAAGATTTTCGCCATGAAAGGCCGACCGGCCAATCATCCTGTCATCGTCCATATTGCAGGGCGCCACCAGCTCGCAGACTGGGCTCAGAATATTCCCGATGCCGCCTGGAAACTGGCGGATGCCTTCTGGCCCGGTTCGCTGACCTTGATCCTGCAACGTAAACCACATGTACCCGATGCCGTCACCGGCGGCCAGGATACTGTCGGCCTGCGTGCGCCAGCCCATCCACTCACCCATGAATTGCTGCAGCGTTTTGGTGGCGGTCTTGCTGCGCCATCAGCCAACCAGTTTGGCCATGTCAGTCCTACTACCGCGCAGCATGTATTCAATGAGTTTGGCGAAAAGCTGGGGCTGATTCTCGATGGCGGGCCTTGCCATGTTGGCGTTGAATCGACCATCGTCGGGCTGACGGGCGAGCACCCTACCCTGCTGCGCCCAGGTGGCGTCTCTGCAGAAGCGATTGAAGCCGTACTGGGCGTGAAACTGATTCACCACGAAAAAACGAGTACCGCAAAATTGCGTGTCTCCGGCCTGCTCGACTCACACTACGCACCGCGTACCCCTTTGCTGGTAGGCCCGCTCGCTGCTCTGGAAAACGAAGCCCATCGCCGCATCGCAGCTGGCGAGCGGGTGGCGTTGTTACATCGCTCGCATATGTTGATCGCTGTAGCTGGCGTGAAATCGCATGCCATGCCGATGGATACGGAAGCCTATGCCCGCGATTTGTACGCCACGCTGCGCGAATTCGACGGTGACCAGTTCGATGTGCTGCTGTTGGAAACGCCGCCCCAGGACGCCAGCTGGTTGGCGGTGAATGATCGGGTTAAGCGGGCTGCCAGTGGTTGGCTTACTTAGAACCAGTTCAAAGTCTGCTGCGCGTCGACGATACGGCGTTGAAAGCAACCTCGGAATGCTCATTTACCACTTGTAAACTCCGCTTCCTCGGCTGTTTTCGCCTTGTCTCGCCCTAGCTCGCAAGATTTGAACAAACTCTTAACTCAGTGAAGGCCAGTCAGAAAACCTGCCAATGTCCTCACTGTGCTTGGCAGGTCTTCCCATTGGCGCAGGCATAGCTTCAATTCCCGCGCTGCCCATTCATCGCTGAGGGGCACAAGCGCCAAACCCATCGCATCGCAATAGTCACGTCCGGTGCTTTCAGGCACCACCGCAGCCCCTGCCCCAGCCGCCACCAGCCGGACAATTGCGGCAAAGCTCGGGGCTCGGGCGCGAATACGCAGATCAAGGCCTGCAAGGTCCGCCATCTTTTTCAGGAAGCTTTGCATCGCACTTGCTTCCGGTAACCCGACCAAGTCATATCGGGCCAGCTCACGAAAGCTGGTTGCGCCCTGCTGCGCTAAAGGGTGTTGCGGCGCAGTCAATACTGCCAAGCGGTAACGGCCCATGGGCAGCGTCAACAGGCCAGGTGGTTCATAACCACCATCGATCACGCCCAGGTCTGCCTCACCGCGTTCCACAGCCAGCACCACATCACGACTTGGGCATTCTGTCAGCACCACATTCACAAAAGGACGATCCGCCAGAAACCGCCCCAATGCACTGGGTAGCACAGTACTGTTTGCCGTGGTATTGGCATACAGGCGCAATACTTCCTGTACCTCACCGTTCAGATTGTTCATCGCCTGCTGGGCATCGTGCGCAGCACGCAGAATCCGCTGCGCATGTTCCAGCAAAGTCTCGCCTGCCGAGGTAAGGCGTACGCCACCGGCATGGCGGGTAAACAAAGATAAGCCCAGTCGGTGTTCCAGCTGACGCAGGCGGCTACTGGCGGCAGACAACGCAACCGGCAATGCCGCAGCGCCTTTCGACAGCGACCCGGCTGCTGCAACAGCCACAAAAAGCTTCAAATCGGGCAGATCAAAGCGAAGGGGGTTCGTCATCCGCGAAGGCCTATCAAGGAATAAAGCATTCTCATGTCGTACATGAATCACGACAATAGTGGCATAAACCAAGGCATTGACGAAGGCATCAACATCTATGGCTGCCTCAGCCCCCAATACCAGCTCCTTCGTAAAACCTGAAGTCATGGCCTGGCTACTGGATGGCCGTAATGCGGCGCTGCTCGCTGCTGCGGGTTTCTCGCTGAAAGCGATTTTCGTCAAACTCGCCTATGCAGCGGGCCCTGTCGATGCCATTACCCTCTTGGCACTGCGTATGTTGCTCGCGCTGCCTGCTTTCATCTGGTTGATTCACAAAGCCGGCGGTAGCCCACTCTCACGACGTGACTGGCTTGGCATGACAGTGCTTGGCATGGTGGGCTACTACCTCTCCAGCCTGTTCGACTTCATCGGCTTACAGACCATTACCGCCGGGTTGGAGCGGCTCATCCTGTTCACCTACCCCACACTGGTGTTGCTGCTGGAATCCGCCTGGTATCGCAAACCCATCAGCGGCAAGCTATGGGCAGGTATGGTCCTCACCTATCTGGGTCTGCTTGCTGCCTTCTGGCATGACCTCATTCATACCGAAGCCAGCATGGCGGTATTAGTCGGCGCAGGGTGGGTGTTCCTCTCCAGCCTTACCTTCTCTGCCTATTATCTGGGCACTGGCCGCTACGTAAAGCAGCTCGGGTCCATGCGGCTGGCTGGGTTGGCAGGCGCCATGGCCTGCGGTTTCGTGCTGGGGCATTTCCTGCTTGTTCGCCCCGTCAGCAGCCTAACTACGCTGCCAATAGCAGTCTGGGGCTGGGCATTGGCCATGGCACTTTTTTCGACAGTGCTGCCCATCTGGTTGGCTGCCCGTGCGGTAGCGCTCTTGGGGGCCGGCAAGGCTGCGGCCATGGGTACCATCGGCCCGGTGCTAACCATTGTCTTTGGCTGGATGATTATTGCCGAACCCTTCTCCTGGGCGCAGCTATTGGGTTTGATATTGGTTCTTGGTGGGGTCAGTTGGATAGGTCGCAGCAAATCCACCTAGGTATCGGGCCCATATGGCTCGGGAACCGCTACAATTGCACGGTTCCCGTCTGCGTAACCCCAGAGATCCAACTTGACGCCCGATCAATACTGCGAAGACAAAGCCGCCAAGAGCGGATCGAGCTTCTATTACAGCTTCCGCTTTCTGCCCCTGGAAACCCGTCTCGCCATTACCGCCCTGTATGCATTCTGCCGCGAAGTGGATGATGTGGTGGACGAAACCCATGATGAGGGTGTGGCGCGCACCACACTGAACTGGTGGCGTAGCGAAATCGGCAACCTGTATGCCGGCAATCCGCAGCACCCGGTCACCCGGGCTTTGCAACCTCATGTCACACGCCTTCATCTGCCCCGCGAGCAATTGCTGCAGATCATCGATGGCATGGAAATGGACCTGACCCAGGCCCGTTACAACAGCTTCAAGGATTTGCAGGAGTATTGCTACCTCGTCGCCTCTGTCGTCGGCTTGCTCTCCGCCCGTATTTTCGGGGTCAGCGACGAGAAAACATATGTGTACGCCGAAAAGCTCGGGCTGGCCTTTCAGCTGACCAATATCATCCGCGATGTCGGTGAAGATGCTCGCCGTGGCCGCATCTACCTGCCGGTCGAGGAACTCCAGCGCTTCAACGTGCCGGCTGCGGATATCCAACATTATCGCGAAAGTGACAACTTCAAGGCGCTGATGGCCTTCCAGATCGAACGTGCCGAGGGCTATTACCAGGAAGCCCTGGCAGTGCTACCGCGTCCCGATCGTAAACGCCAACGCGCGGGCCTAGTCATGGCCGCCATTTACCGGGCTACGTTGGAGGAGATCAAAGCAGATGGCCCTGGCAAAGTACTGAACCAGCGGCTGAGCCTGACCCCCATCCGCAAACTTTGGCTGGCTTGGAAAACATGGTGGTTCGCCTAGGCTGATGCCCATGGACAAGCTCCCCTTCTCGCCGTGGTTTCTGTTCTTCGCCGTGCTGCTGCTCGTGGCTATTGTCGTGGTCAGCTGGCAAGAAATGCGGCGGGCGGATCGTATCGCAGTCCGTCGCCGCAAGATGCGGCAGGCACTGGAAACCTTTCGCATCGCCCGTAACTACGAGCGGGAAGATGGAACCAGCGAATTGTTCCTTTACAGCGCCGAGAATTCGAAACGCCTGTTGGAGCTGGAGAACCACATCATCAAGTACGGCAATGGCTCTGCATCGTGGCTGTATTTCATGCCGGAGAGGCGATTGTTTTTCATTCTGGAACTGGTCGCTATCGAACCAGACGGCAATCTGCATTTCATCACCACCCTGCATCCCATCAAACCCGACCGAGCACGCCAAGTGTTAGCGCGCTATCCCGAGCTATACCGGGAAATCTTTCGGGAAGATATCTGAATGCGTGTTGCCATCATTGGTGGCGGTTATGCCGGTATGGCTGCCGCCATGGAGCTGGCCGCCGCAGGCCGGCAAGTCGAGGTCTTTGAAGCCGGGCCAGTGCTAGGCGGTCGGGCCAGGCGTGTCGAGGTGGAAGGCTTGGTGCTCGACAACGGCCAACATATGGCGATAGGCGCGTACAGCGAATTGCTGCGGCTGTTGAATATGGCCGGCATGGCTGAAAACGAAGCCTTTGTCCGCGTGCCCATGGAGCTGGACGTATTCGAAGGACCACGCCGTGCCATGCGCTTGGCTTGCCCACGTCTGCCCGCCCCTTTTCACACCATGGCGGGTTTATTCCGTGCAGAAGGGTTGAGCTGGGGAGCACGCTTGGCTGCTGCTCGCCTCATGACCAAAGCAAAGCTGACCAATTGGAAATTGGCGCAGGACCAAAGCGTTGCAGCATGGCTAGCTGCCAACCGACAACCGGAAATTCTGGTGCGTTGCCTCTGGGAACCCCTCACCCTGGCTGCGCTCAATACCCCCATCGCTACCGCCAGCGCCCAGGTGCTGCTCAATGTGCTACGCGACAGCCTGGCTGCCGAGCGTGCCGCCAGCGACTTCCTGCTGCCCAAGACGGATCTCTCCGCCGCCTTCCCCGAGGCTGCTGCGCGTTATCTGCGTCAGCTGGGCGGGAAGGTCCATACCAGCTCGATGGTCAAACAGCTGCAACGGACCGAAATAGGTTGGCAGCTGGATCGCAGCACAGTGCCTTTTGATCAGTTGATCATTGCCCTGCCCCCACATCGCCTGTACATGTTGGCAAATGGCATCCCAACCCTGGCAGCGCCCATTAACTTATTGGCCAATTGGCAATGGCAGCCCATCTATACCGCCTATTTGCGCTATCCGACAGGCACCCGTCTGCCCAAACCCATGTTGGGTATGGCCGGCAGCACAACACAATGGTTGTTCGATCGGGGGCAACTCTGTGGGCAGGATGGTTTGATGGCCGCCGTAATCAGCGCCGAAGGGCCGCACGAGTCGTGGTCGCAGGATGTATTGGCCACAACAATCGCAAGGGAAATACAGCGCTGCCTGCCTCATCTACCCCCGCCTTTATGGCACCGGGTGATTGCGGAAAAACGCGCCACCTTCGCGTGCCTCCCTCAGCTTCAGCGCCCTGGCAACGCCACCAGCGACCCAACCCTGTGGTTGGCGGGCGACTATACCGCGGGCGACTACCCCGCCACCTTGGAAGGTGCGATACGTAGCGGCATTGCGGCCGCTCGCGGGGTATTGGCTTAACCGAGATGAAGGGATGATGCCTTTCAGCGCATCATCAGAGCTCATCCTCCAGTGGCTCATCCGTACGGAAGCGGATATTCACCTGAGGTGCACCCACCTTGCCCGCCACGGCCTGTAATTGCTCGTTCAGTACCTGCACTCGATCCCAGATATCGTGGTCGAGCCGCGCCTTGTGATTCATAGCGCGCACCACCGGCACCAAGCCGGTATCGAAACTTTGCGCCAAAGCACGCAAGGTGGCGGCGAACTCACCCAGGTCGGGCGGTGCCACGTTCACTGTCGTCCGCTGGGCAGCCAGCACCTCACCCAGGGAAGCAAGCGCAGCACGTACATCGCTTGCCCACTGCGGCTTATGGCCTGCCTGCAACGTACCGTGGATATCGCCAAGCTGCCCAGTGATAAGCGATAACTGTGTCGCCAGCTTGGTGGCACCATCGGCCTCATCACCACCCATACGCTTCTTATGTTGGAAATCACGCTTGATCTGCGACCAGCGATCAAGTTCATCAGCCGTCATACCACCTCGCAGCTCGGACAACCGCAACAGATTTTCTTCCGCACCCGCCGTCAAAGTCTGTGCCTCGCCCTGGTAGTGGTCGGCCAATAGCTGGGCCAACTCCTGTTCGTTCTGCAGCGCATTCACCTTCTCAGCCAGCTTGGCCATATTGCGATAGCTACCCTGCAATTTGAAGGGCGGCTCGGTGCGATAGGCATCGGCCTGCGCTGCCGATGCGATATAGGCTGCATTCACTTTCATCACCGTGTTGCGCAGGCTCAGCAACCGCTGCAGCACGCCGACAATTTCGGCGATTTCAGCTTGTCCATAGGGGTGGGATAGCTCAGACGTCAATACTTCCTCGCCTGCCGCCATGCGCAGAAAGCGATGCAGGTCTTCCGGGTCACGGTTAGCCAATGGCGCCAGAGCCACATTGCTCGTCAGGCAGTTTTCGATATAACTGAGCGCGAACAACGCGTCCTTGCCAGATAGCACATCACCCAGGTTGTAGATATCCGCCCGGTTGGCCAACATATCGGGGATCTTGAATACATCGCCCGACTCGGTGTAAGGGTTGCCAGCCATAACAATGGCGAACTTCTTGCCACGCAGGTCGCAGGTACGCGGCTGGCCATTCCAGACGCTGTCGATACGCCGCGTGGCATCGCACAGGCTGATGAATTTCTGCAGGAACTCCGGGTTGGTATGTTGAATATCATCAAGATAAAGCATGACGTTATTGCCCATCACCAGCGCCAGATTGAGCTTTTCCAACTCCTGCCGGGCCGTAACATTGGGCGCATCCGCCGGGTCGAGCGACGTGACCTCATGGCCCAGTGAGGGACAATTCACCCGCACAAACACCAACCCCAGCCGGTTCGCCAAGTACTCCATCAAGGTGGTCTTACCATAGCCCGGCGGTGAAATCAGCAGCAACAAACCCATCTGATCCACACGGCGACTATCCCCCACCGTGCCGATCTGCTTGGCGAAATTTGCACCAGCCAATGGCAGATAAACATCGAAAATCAGCTTATTACGCACAAAGCTGTTCAAGGGTTTAGCTTGAAAGTCCTTAAGCCGCAGCCGTTCACGCTCTACCGCCAGCAGTTCACTACGCAGATGCTGATACTGTTCGTAACCCGGCAGCAGGTCCTCGACATGATGGCGCAGACGCTGGGCAAAATCGTCCAGGGTGAGCACCAGCTTGCCCTCTAAAATCTTTGCATGTTGGCCCAACAGACCTTCCACAGTGGCCTCCAACACGGCATTCACCCGTTGCCGCGGCAGCTCGGCCAGCAGTACAGCAACTGCTTCGGCTGCGAAATGGTTGGACATACTCTGGCGACGCGCAAAACCTGTAATCCAGGCCAAAACTGTACGCCAGCGCTGCGACAAATCTGCATGGTCCAGCGCATCGCGCCAGTCGCCAAAGTGGCCGCGTTCGGTCAGGGTACGGACAAAGGCTTGGGCGAGGTCATCTGCCTCAGCCGACAGTACAAAGCTCAAGCTGGTCTGCCCAAGCTCATCCACCAAGTAAGCAGCAACCGCCTTTGATGGAGGCAATGCATCGCCTTCCCCAAAGCCTTGCTCGTTCAACCAGCAGTCCAAGTGGCCGGTCAGCTCACCCACCAGTTGCTTGTACGCCCCACGCTCGTCAAACTCGGTTTGCAGCAGACAGGCTTGGCGGGCTCGCAAGTTCAACGCGTGCCGTTGCATCTCGTCGCAGCCCGACCAGAACAGCTGCGCAACAGCACGTACCAGCGGTGGAATCGCCAGTGCGCCAGCCGCTGTGCGCATAGGTAACAGCGCTGCCAATATCTTGGCAGCATCTTCGTCATGCACCCCTTTTTGGTACCCCTCCTGGTAGCGCGGTGCGGCAAAACGCTGAACCTGTTGCGCCAGCGTTCCATCCACCACGGCCTGATCCAGTAAAGCATTGCTCAATGCATCGCGCCCTTCGCTGGCGGCTTGCAACATCTGCCACGCCAGGAATTCGGCACGGTACACATCAGGGCTCTCGGATGGCAGCACCAACCCCCAATAAGGACGCAATGCATCGAGCCGCGCATCGTTCACCGGCTCGGTGTAATCCGTACCTGCCAGATGCACACACAGCTGGTCGCCCTGCACCACCAATGCCAATTCCATGGCTTGTTGGCTGACGCTGAAACGATGCTTGCCCAGCCGGATCAGCTTGCCACCATCTTCGAAGATATCGGACTGATCGCGCAGTGCCCGCACCGCCTGATCTTGCGCTGCTTTGAGCTGGCCTTCGAGCTGGTCAGCATTGACGTTGTCGCCCGCACCACGCAATCCGGCAATCAGCTCGCGCAACTTGAGTACAAGTTGGTCGGCAGCGAAGAAAGTCTGTAATGCAGCAGCATCAGCAAATTTTCCGACTTTCTTGTTGACGCCAGCAGCTAGACGCTCCGCCGCAGACCTGAGTGTACCCAGACGTTGCTGACGCTCCGCCAGCAACGTTTGACGCTTGGCTTCAAACGCTTCGAACACCGCTTCGCGCTTGCCCAGAATATCGCCCAGGAAAGCATCATGCTCGCCAAAACGCCCTTCCAGCTCTTCCAGCTGGCCAACCAGACGAGCCAATTGCTCGTCACAGGCTTCCGGGGTGGCTGCCAGATTCAGCCCATTATCAAGGCTTTGGCCAAACAGCTTCAGCTGCGCACCAAACTCTGCACGCGCCTCGGTCACGCCCAGCTGCTTGCTACGGTTACCAGCCTCGGCCCGTAGCTGATTCACACGGGCGTAGACACTGGAAATCGTATCGAGCAACTGAGTGCGCAGAACCGCATCGCCTACTTTGAGCGCACCCAGTGTTTCGGTAAGCAGGTCCAAGCTGTCGCCCACGCCATCCAGCGCTTCCAGCTGCGGGCGTAGTTCTGCCACGCTCCCCGCACCGGGCACCTTGGTGGCAATCTCGTCCAGCTGTTCATCGAATACCGTCAGCGCGGCGGGTTCGGATAGAAATCGTACCGTGCTTTCGCCCAGCGAATCCTGCTCGGCTGCCAAGGCTGCATCAAGTGTCGCCAAGCGGGCGCTGTCGATATAACGCAGGTCTTTGAAGGTCAGCAGCTTACCGCGCATCTGGCGCAGCTTATCCAGGAACTCGGTGAACTGGCGCGGATGCTTCCAAATGGTGCGTTTGATTTCTGCCACCAGCACAGTCTGGCCAGCTTCTGCTTCTGCCATCGCCTGTGCCGCAGCACGCCGGTAGTGCTCGACCTTGTCGAACTCATCGAGCATCAACCTAGCGGTATTCGCCAACGTCTTAAGCGTCTCGGCCAAGTCGACTTCAGGTGACGCCAACCAGAAATAGCCATTGGCTACCTTGCCGGCGCGCTTTTCCAGGTCTTCATACAATACCCGCGCCGGTGACGAGACCTGCGCCGACCGCGCAAGACCAAACAACTCGGCAATACCGCGCACCAGCTCGCTATTACCCAGACGGCCCAGAAAACTCTGCCGTTCTGCCGCGCCCGCCGCATGCTCGTCGCTATGGAATGGCGTGGCCCAAATCTGCATCGGGTGCAAACGGGTGGCTTCAGCGCTGTCTGCCGCAAAAACCAGCATGCGCCCATCAGGGTAAATGGCGTAGCCATGCGCCACGATGGGGTTGGCTAACCGCTTGTGAATCATGTTGTAAGGGAATAGACCATAACGGCCGGCTTCACGATCGGAAAACACATACAGCACGTCTTCGCCATTGGGTGAGCGGATCAGCCGCTTGAAACTCATGCTGGCGCAATCAGCGCCAAAATCCTTGTACTCGCCACTGGCAAGGTAGATACCGCCAGGAAAGATGATTCCCTGGTCTTCAGGCAGGCTGATGCATGCCTGCCCAATTGCATCGATCCGCTGCACCGAACGGCTGCGCGGGTTGAACACGAGGTAGCGGTAAACCGCTTCGCGATACGGTTTGACCTTGAGCAACAACAGCCCACCCGTCCGGGCGTATTGGATATCCGCATCCATCAACGACTGGTTAGCGTCGTCCACGGGCTCACTGTAAACACCCAAGCCGGTTTCGGTGTTGTTTTCCACCTTGACGGTAAGGTCACCGCCTACCGTCTCAACAAACACGGTATCGAGGATGTTGACGTGTGGATGCCTGCCCAGCACATGCTGTTCGCGCTTAGTGGCCTGCCATTCAAAATCATGGCTGGGCGGAAACGCCATATCGCGCTCGCCCCGGTTATCGATATAGCGTACCTCGCCCTGCGGACTCAGTTCCCAGCGGAACACGCGCAGATTCTGCATGCTGGGCCCGGTCTTGAATGCAGCCAGCAGCTTGCCGCCGTTGACTCTCAGTTGCAGCAGGCTGGCTTCCTTGTAGTAGCCATAGAGCTCGCGAAAGTCCTGCACGAAGCGCGTATCCGCCAGAAAACTGTCAGCCAGGGGCAATACTGTCAGCTCCGGCCCATCGCTTTTCTCATCCAGACGATAGAGGCTGAATACATCCGCAATGTCAGTCTCTTGCTTGAGACCAAGAAACACGTTGTAGCCAAACAGCAGGGTATCGCCAACCCGCACAATGTCGCGCGCAACGCAGTTGTTCTCTGTACGGGCGCGTACTCTCGCCGATAACTCGAGCCTGGACTCACCGAATTCGGCAAGGCGGGCTGCATTCAGGGCAGTGGTTCTTTCTTCCAGCGTCAGGCCTTGCTTGGCAAGTCGCGCCTTGACAAGCTCGTAGCCGCCACTCTCAGCGACCTGCTGATCGGTTTGTTGGTCAGTAGTTTGCATCAGCTATCTATCATTTGGCTGTGAGCGCAGATACGCCCACCTGCCGGGTCCATCGAAATCAGATGTTCTTGTTATCGTCACGCAGCAGAAAGGACATCAAGGCCGCGCGATTGGGCTGGGCATCAAGCCAGTTGCGCATTTTCAATATCTCTTCGTAAACCTCGGTCCCCAAGCGCTCGCACCACGCCGCTTCACGTGCCTGGCTGGCTTCCGCCTCCCGCACCAACCGTTGCCAGCGATCCGACACCACATCATCAAGCACAAGCTGGTAACCGTACTGGCTCATTGCCGACCACTCGCCGCCATCAATCCAGACATGCTGGCAACTCACGCAGCGATCCAACCGGAAAGGCAGCCCCGCAGCCACACGTAAGCGCGACATCAATCGCTGGCACTGTGGACAGGTACCAACCTGCGGGGCCTCCGGCTCCAGCAAGGGGTCACCGACAATCACAGGCTCGGGTCGGATAGCGGCTGGCTGCGTACTGCGCCAGTCCCGCCAACGCGACAGCTCCAGCCAGCTGCCATGACAGCCTTCACAGCAAGGAACATCCAAACCTGTATCCAATTGGGCCATCTGCAATGCATCTGCAGAAGTACAGCGGGGACAATGAAGTTCCATTTCTCGCTCCTTCGTAGACTTTTACTTGCGACCAAACTTACCCATCAGTTGCCCGATCAGCGCTTTCTGCTCATCGCTCCCCTCGCTCATCACTTTGGCCAGAAAAGCCGATACCGTGAGGTTTTGCAGGTCGTCGGTACCCACATTGCCCAACACATCCTTTACATCGGTGATGAAATCCTTCTCACCGTTCAGATGTCCCTTGAACACCGTCTGCAAGGTATCGCTTTTACCTATCGTGGCGTCGATCGCTTTGCCAATACCCAAGGCATTCACAAAACGCTGGAAGTAATCACCATCCCCGCCAACGATATCGATCTTGGCGTTACGCAGCGCAACTGACAGTACCTCGGCCTGATCCTTGGCAATCAAGGTATTGGCGTCGATAGCCTTGAGCGTCTCGGTATGCGCGTTATCCAGACGCATACGGAATTCCTCGTGTGCGCGGGTGTCCCCGGTCATGACATCCATGGCGGCAAACTTCTCTTTCAGACCCGCCGCTTCTGCTACAAAGCGTGCTTGAATCGCTGTCGCTTCGGCTTCACCACGCAGACGCAACGCATCAGCATCAGCCAAGCGCACATTCACATCAGCCAAGCCCAGCTTCTCCTTACCGCTCGCTTCAGCTTCCAGCTTGTCCTTCAACGCGCTGGCCTCTGCTCTACCCAGTTTTGCTACCGCATCGGCATCAGCCAACTTCACCCGTATTTCGGCCATGCCATCCTTTTCCTTGGCATCAGCCTGCACAGCCATCACCTTGGCTTCTGCCAGACCCGATGCCGCACTCAGCGCTTCGATGCCTTCTGCTTCACGCTTCTTGGATTCCGCATCCTTCTCGGCCACCTTCAGCTTGGCTTCAGCCAGGGTGAACTGTTCAGCCGCTTTGTGCTTGGCGCGAATTTCCTCAGCTTCCGCCTCCTTCACGTCCATCACCATCTTCTCCGTAGCACGGCCTTCAGCTGTAATCACCGATGCCTTCTTATTACGGTCTGCTTCCGACACCACGCGCAATTCGTTGATGGCCTCTTCCTGCTCGGCCACCGTACGCTCCACGGCAATCCGCTCGCGAATCACTTCGGCGATATTCTTTTTCTCGATCTCGACTGCTTTTTCCTTTTCGATCTCCTGCAAGGTGACTTCACGCTCCCGCGCCACAACTTCCAGGTCACGCGCACGCACCACCTTTTCTTCTTCAATCGCTACCGCACGCTTGCGGTTGTTTTCCGCCACTTCCATTTCGCGCTTCATGTTTTCGTTCTGAATGGCGACATCCTGTTCCATCTTGATACGCGCGGTTTCCGACTTGAGCTTCTCTTCTGCCTGCACCTTGGCAGCCTCCGCCTGCTCGCGGGCTTGAACCGAGGCAATCTCACGTTGCTGGCGTGCTTCGGCATCGGCCTGCTGACGCGCGAGTTCCAACAGCGCTTCAGTGGTCTGCACATCCTTTTTCTTGATCTGCATTTGCTCGTTGCGTTGCAGCTCGTTGGTCTGAACATGCTCCATGGCCGTCAGTTCAGTGATCTTGCGTATGCCCTGTGCGTCGAGGATATTGTTCGGATCAAGCTTTTCGATGGGCGTCTGTTCCAAGTAGTCGATGGCAGCATCATCCAGCACATAACCCGACAGATCGTCGCCAATCTGGCGAATGATTTCGTCACGGAAGCGGTCTCGCGCTTGGTAGAGATCGACAAAATCCATCGACTTGCCCACGGTCTTGAGCGCTTCGGAAAACTTGGCCGAGAACAATTCCTCCAATGTGTCCTGATCCGATGCACGGCCACAACCAACCGCCTGAGCGACTTTCAACACGTCTTCTGTTGTCTTGTTGACGCGAATGAAGAAGGTGACCTTGATATCGGCGCGGATATTGTCGCGACAGATCAGACCCTCTTTGCCGGAGCGATCGATCACGATGGTCTTCAGCGAAATTTCCATCAATTCCTTGATATGGATGATGGGAAATACCATGCGGCCGGTAAAGGTCACCTCGGGTACGGATTTGAGGGTGTTGACGATCAGCACATGACCTTGCTGAACCTTATTGTAAAACTTGGCGAACAGCGCAAAAGCGCCGAAAACAAAGACGGCAAGTACGCCCGTGGCGATCAGGATCGCTTCCATTGCAGTGTTACTCCTAAATCTGGTTGCCCATCGCGATGGGATGAGTCATGAATATGGGTGAATCAAAAACTTGTTTACGCAACTATTACGCGTAACATTTCTCGCGCATGCGCCGGGTGCCAATCCCCACTATGGACTGCCGTAAATGGCCAGTCGTCACAAGGTTCCAACACTCAGATCAGCGGTGTTTCAATCACCTGATAGGTTTCACTGGCCTCGTCGTAATCAACAATCGTTGCCAATGAACCTTTGCCAAGCCCATTGGGCTTACTGGCACGCACACGGATGGCGATGGCCACGCCTTCGGTCTCGACCAATGCCTGGCCGAAGTCTTCGCTGACATCCAAGGTCGTGATCTTGCAGGTTTGCCCGATCAGACTGGCATTCTGGCGAGCGTTGTGCACGGCGAACAAACCCCGCATCGGCCGCAACAACCTGGCGGTCACGACAATGGCAACAGCAGCCGCGGCAACCAACACCGCGCTGCCAACCATGAAGCTCATCCATCCGGGCATCCAGAACAGCAGGTAGCGATTGGCCAGATAGCAGATCACCCAGACAATCAACACAATCAGGCTGAGCACAATAGAGAAAGGCACGCCGGTAAGGCCAAACGCCACGACATAGCCCGCAATCGTGCTGAGCTCACCCGCATCGGAATCAACATGGACATCCAGATCAAATGCATCGATGTCCACCAAGCCAGCCAATGCAAGCAGCCAGTAGATCAGCAGGACCGCCAACAGTACTGTCACCAGGTTGGTGGGGTAGCTCACCAAGGTGGCAAGCAACATCTCAAACATCTTTTTTCTCTTTCCGGTCGGTGTCGACCCATGCTGCTTTTGTAATCACAATGTTCGCTGTCGTGCTGATTAGCCCTTGGCGTGATCACGTACTACCTGAAGTCTCGTTCAGACCAAGGGCCACTCGTTACGACGATGGCGGACTGCTTTGGGTAAATGCAAAGGCAATCAGATCATTCGTTACCCGCTCTTTGATCGCCAACTTATCTTCCGCGGCCAGCCCATAGCGTTCTGCCAGCACTATGTAATCGGCTTCGGACAGCGATACGGTAAGTCTTGGCCGTTTGGGTCGACTGGAAATCGGCAGATCGAGTACTTGACGTATCTGATCGGAAGGCGAGAGTTCGTTACAAAACGCCGCATAACGCACGGCCCGTAACACCGCCTCTTCCACATCAAATGCAACCTGTACCGCCTTGAGCGCAGACTCAGCCTCACCCCAGCGGGCCGGGAACTTAGGCATCATCCACCTCGCTACCCGCTGTCCGTGAAGACTGATCTCTACGTGCTGTGATACGGGCCAATACTTCATCGCGACGTCCTGCATTTTCACCAATCCCCGCTGCTTCCAATTTACGTTCCAGAGCTTGACCACCCAGCTCGCCTTCCAGCGCCGCTGCCGCCGTCATTTGATCAGCCAGATCCCGCTGACGCTGCTTGATGCGATCCAGTGACTCCTTGGCAGATAACAGCTTTGAACCACCCGCTCCCATACTGTGTGAGATGGACTGCGTGGCCCGGTGTACACTTTCCGCTGTCTTGGTCATAACCAGTTCACGCTCATGCTCACGCAGCTTGGTCTCAGCCTGCGTAATCAGACCTTTGAGCCGTTCGATACTGGCCGCAAACTCGGTGCGCGCCTTGCGTTGCTCCATAAGTTCGCTATCCAAGGCCACGATGCGATCCGCCACTTCACCGGCAAGCTTCTCTTCGCCTTTATCGAGTGCTGCAGCGGCATGGTTTTCGTAACGGGCGATCTCACCGACCAACCGATCAATGTCGCGTCCCGCCTGCATCTCTTTCGCCATCACCAGCGTCAAGTCTTGCTTGGCCTGGTTAAGCGCATCACGTGCGTCGATGATCTCCTGCTCGTAGGTGCGCGTACCATTGGCATCCATCACTGTTTCGCCCAGTTCGCGGACACTGCCTCGGACGGCAGTAACAATCTTGTTGAATATGGACATGCTTAATTCTCCTTACTTCAGGTATTCGGCAAAGGCATCCAGCGCATCCACCGCGTTTTCACTCAAGGTAGTCAGCTCCTGGACCAACTCCTCTGCCCGCGAATTGCACGAGAGCGCTCCGTAGACAACAAACCATCCATTTACTCGGGCGAAAGACGACAATGGCATGGGAATGTCGAGATCCAGCAATGCCTCCAGCAATTCACTGCGCCGTGCTGGATTGACTTCATCGTCGTGCCACAGGTAACTGATACAAATCAGTTGCTCGCCGCTTTGCGTCACATAGACCGGCAACTCTTCACGCCCGCCCACGGATGCCAGAATTACCTCGACGTCACCCGGTATCGGTTGCCACTCAATGGACAAACCGTGAACCGCGCCGGCAATACGCGCAGCCGCTGCAATACGGTTCTGAAACTCGGTCATCTTCCCTAACCCTTTCCACTAACGGCCTGCGGAATCGCGCCAATCGCGTCCGTCATTTCTCACCGCATGAGCAAACGATACAGATACCGACATAACATGTCCAGACATAAAATGTCGCACGCCGACACACGGTCACTAAACTCATCCCCATACCGTTTTCAATCTGCCGGTAAGGTTAAAGAGGTTGTCATGTAGAGAAAGGGCGCAAAAAAATAGCCCAGTCTTGACCGGGCATTTTTACGGAGATTGGTATAGAAGACGGGATTACCCGAGTAGCGAATTGACTAAGCCGCCATACCCAGTTTGACTGCAGTCTCCGGATCCAGACGATCCAGTCTATCGGCGGAATTAAGTAACGACTGCACGGCCCGTTCGAACAGCGGTTCTGCTTCCAGAAAATGGGCGCGACCGTTTTCCAGCAGGCGTTGAAATAGCCGCACGCTCAATGCCGAGGGCTTATTGTCACCGTCAACGCTGAGTACCAGACTGGAAGCCGAGGGACTGATCCAATTCAAATGCGCCCTGCTGGGCTTGCCATTAAGATTGATTTCAATTGCCACCCCGCTACGCAGTTGGGCCAGCACCTGTTTGGTCGCAGTTTCCGAACTTTCCCATTTCCCCCTATCCGCTTCGTCCTCCACAAACAAGGGGGGCTCTTCAATCGCTGGGCTGTCGCCTACCGCCAAGACCCGGTCAATCAGATTCAACTCGGCTTCAATCTCGTAGATGGCTTCGTTCAACATATGCCGGTTCAAGCCATGGGGTTGGCTAGGCTTACTGGGCTCAACCACCTCCTGCCCACCGATAAAATCCCGGAAGCGGGCACGCATATCGGCAAGCGAAGGAACAGTAAATGCCACAGAACTGGCGCGTAGCGCATGGGTGTGGGAATCAATCAACCAGGTCAGTAGTTCCTGCTGTTGCTCTGGTGTCCAGGCGGTCAGTGCCAATCCTTCCTTCAATAGACCGAGCAGCACAGGGATATGCGCCAGAAACTGACTTCGTTCCTCTTTGCTTACCTTGGGCGCAATACTCCATATCAGGTCTGGCACCAACTCACGGTAGCGTTTTGCTTTTGCGGCATCCTGCCGGTCTACCCGCTCGATCGCCTGTGCCCAGATATTCAGTAAAAAGTCATGCAAATATGGGTCGAGGATCAAACCTGACAGCGCCTCAGCAATCGCCGCGGTTGTACGTGCAAAGCGCAAGGTATTGCTCTCCGCACTCTCCATGACCCGGACAGCCCTCTCCACCTGCTCATCCATCGCCCGCAATTCATGTGCGATAAAGGCATCGAACTCATCCAGCATCTGCGAGAAAAACTCAGGCTGGATATCCGGCTCGGCAAGCAGCCGTTCAATAATACGTTGAATCTCGGCGATGAAACGTTCTCCATGCGTGCCGGACTGCTGTAAACCCAAAGAAATGGAACCGATGCGGTTAACCAGCATGCGTGCCGGATGGTGCTTCTGATTCAACAAGGCCGGGTCCTGTAATGCCAACTTCAGTACCAGGAACTGCAACCGCCCCAACTGAGCACGCACTTCTGCGGGCACGTGCACATCCCGCAGGATGAATTCAAACAACATGGCCACGATATCGATGGTCATGTCTTCATTCACCTCGCTCGTCTTTTCACCCAGTTCGCGGCGTTGCTCCAAAATAAGATTGCGCAAACTACCATCAGCAGCACGAACATCCGCTATGCCGTGGCTGCTTTCTTGCAGGTGCTGTACCGAACGCGCCAGTAAGCTGGTAACCGGCGTAGCGCGTACTGTGGAAGTAGCCGAAAAGAATTGCCGTAGTGTCGTGCCAACGGCTTCGAACCCGGACAGCCAAGCACCGAGGCCATGTTCCCCTACAGGAGCAGCGTTATCCCCATCAGGCAGGGACGGTGAACTGTGCTCACCCCGCTGCATAATCGCCGAGGCATCTCCATCCCCTTCAGCGCCTGCAGTGCTTTGGCGCAACCAATCAATCAGCTGGCCAGCTCTGCTTGCCCCTCTTGCTGCTGCCGTATTGATAACTGACACCGAATGCTGCGGCACGAAGCTTTGGGGGGGGACATTGTTATGAGAATGTGCGGGATATCGATCCGGCTGGGCAGTATTGGCAGCATGCACGACATCCTCATCCGCCATGTCCGCCACATTGGCGTGTCCAGCCAGGTCCCTCATCTGAAAAGCCCCAGTTGCATGCGGTGAGGCTTCCTTTTTTATCGTCATGCGCAGCTGCGCGGCAATCCCATGTTCGGCAAGTAATGCATTTAGCCGGGCATAGATTGCAACGACCTTTTCCGTCAAGTCATCGCGAAACTGCTCAATCAGGGTATCGCTCAACTCCTGGGTAATGCCAAGCTGTTCGACCATATTGATCACGCACTTCGAGAATAGATAGGGACGAAAAGGGTTTTCACGCTCCTTGATATCGTCCTGCTCGAATAGGATCGCGACCCGGATATTCAAATCACGCAGTTGTTCATCTGCCGCATTGCGATAACGCATAGTGATGTCGTCTACCTTCAGCTCCCCTTCAAAAGCGGAGGCATCTACAAGGCTAAGTGCGCCAGTAGCCCCAGGGCCTGCAGGGAAATGGGGGCGGAAGGTACTGTATGCGGTACGGAAACTACGATTGAGCAACTGTTCCATACAGCTGTTGGCGCTGCGTATCACTTCATCGCCGCGGTTCTGCAAGACAGCACGCGCATCCAGCAAATGGCGTTGGTCACGTGAGGAGGCCGAATGATCGGCGCGATAAAACATGCGCTCTATGCTCTGCGGCACGAGTTCCTCAAATGCTTTGGAAAAAGCATTCAGGAATTCGACACGGGTTGCGGTTAATAAATCATTGCGATCCATCTCCACATCCTTGCAGGCACATTGATAATCCGGCGCCCTTAATCGAATAAGCGCGCCGGTTAACTACATATCGAATAATAAACTTCCAGAGAAAAACTGCGCTGTCCAATATACGAAAACCAGCAGATTTGACGCAATCAGAAGAATACAGAACAAATTGATCACCTGCGTAGTATGCACCAACGCAAGACATTAAAGTCCACCAGCCGGGCCAGACCAGTGGTATCTGCAAAGCTGGCGCATTGTAGAAGGCGATACCGATTTCAGCATCCCTCAAATGGGGTATACCACTTTAATTATTTAGTTAGATATTCATCCAAAATTTAACATCGAGCTAAGGTGATGCTAGTCACATGGATATAAACAGAGGAAAAGAAAGGTGCTCAGCAATAATATATTGAATATATTCCTACCTCCGTTGGCACCAATACCTATAAGTAGAAGAACTAGCTAGGACAGGATTTGTGCAGGGGGTTTCAGGAGCCAACAAAATCTAGCGAAGCGGCTCTGGCTAAATGTGTAAATGCAGACAGTACGTGAGTACGGCAAGTTTGCATAATAATGTCGGAGGAAGTTCTGTTAGCCACGATTAGGACCTGTTCACGAACTGTAACGCAGCCATCAACAAAGGGAAGCGCAGCACTTCTTGCTACAAAGTAACCTAAAGTTCGGCGTCCCCCTCTCGGGAGCCTTCAGCAGTACATGAGCCCTGATCACGGCTACACAAGTAAGATTACGAACTGGCTATTTAGTCTGAAAACAGTTCTTCACTGGTCGCCACAGCAGTCCCCAACTTACCCACCACCAGCCCTGCAGCCTTATTTGACCAGCGCATAGCCTGAGCCAGATTTTCACCTGCAGCCAGCATGGCAGCCAGTGTGGCAATCACCGTATCACCAGCACCTGAGACGTCAAACACTTCCCTAGCCAACGTAGGCTGGTTGGTCACACCCGTAGCGTCGAACAAACTCATTCCCTCTTCCGAGCGCGTCACCAGCAAGGCATCCAAATTCAACTCTGTGCGTAACTGCTGGGCTTTGCGGCTCAATTCAGCATCGTCTGCCCACCGACCGGTTACTTGACGTAGTTCAGCACGGTTCGGCGTAAGCAAGGTGGCACCTGCGTAACGTCCATAATCCTCACCCTTCGGGTCGACCAGTACAGGTTTGCCGGCCTTACGCGCTGCCTCGATCATGCTGGTTACATGCGTCAATCCACCTTTACCGTAATCAGACAACACCACGACATCATGCGTTGCCAATGCGGTCCGATACTCATCCAACTTGGCGGACAATACCTCATGGCTGGGGCTGTACTCGAAATCAAGCCGGATAAGCTGTTGTTGACGTGCAATGACGCGCAACTTAACCGTGGTGGTGATACTTGCGTCACGATAAAGACTGGTAGCCACATTGTGTTGGCGTAACAAGCTCTGCAAAGCCGTTCCGGCCTCATCATCCCCGACTACTGAAAGAAGCGTTGCCTGCCCACCAATCGCAGCGATATTACGTGCCACGTTTGCAGCACCACCGGCACGCTCTTCCACCCTGCTGATCTTCGCCACAGGCACAGGTGCTTCGGGAGAGATACGCTCCACGTCGCCAAACCAATAACGGTCGAGCATCACATCGCCCACGATCAGTACACGAGATTGTGCGAGTTTCTGACGAAGATCTTCGTATTTCATTGTTGTTCTGCCTTGCCAGCCCCTGTGCGACCGGGCAATTGGGTATTGATTAAACAAAGGCTCGGAACCGTACCCGAGCCATCTTATTAGTTAACTTGAACTATCTAGGAACTTGTTCAATATCTGTCGCGAGCAGCTGTCAGCAGGGTGCAGCGCAGAAACCGGAATGTGCATAGGTACATAAGGATTTCGAGCAGCACATAAGCCCTGATCACGGCTGCGCAGTAAGATCATGAACAGGTTCTAAGAGGCCAAACTGGCATTGATTGCCTTCAACGTCCCGATAGGATCATCGCTCTGCGTTATCGGGCGACCAATTACCAAATAGTCCGCCCCAGCAGCCGTGGCTGCTTCGGGTGTCATGATACGGCTTTGGTCGCCTGCAGTACTACCCGCAGGCCGGATACCCGGCGTAACCAGCTTGAAGTCAGGACCACACAGCTGCTTCAGAATCGTCGCCTCTTGTGCAGAACAGACCACCCCATCCATACGGCAGTCTTTTGCCAACCGAGCTAACAAAGACACCTGCACTGCGGGTTCCGGCAAACCGAGTTCAGCCAATTCCTTGGCATCCATGCTGGTCAACACCGTCACTGCGATCAACAACGGCTTGTGAGCCTCATTATCGATAGCATCTCTTGCGGCCAGCATCATGGCACGCCCACCCGAAGCATGCACATTGACCATCCACACACCCAAACGGGCTGCGGACCGGACTGCTTGCGCCACTGTATTGGGAATATCGTGGAATTTCAGATCGAGGAAAACATCAAAACCACGTCCTACAAGCTGCTCAACCAGTTGTGGACCTGCTGCCGTAAAGAGTTCCTTCCCCACTTTAAGACGGCAAAACGCAGGACTGACTTTGTCGGCAAAAGCCAATGCAGGTGCCACTTCGTGGTAATCAAGCGCAACCAGAATCTTGGGGTCGTTCGACATGCTAACTGCTCTTTCGAAATTGGGTATGAAGGACAATCAAGACTTGTTAGAATCTGTTTACGATCTTATTGCGCAACGGTGATCAGGCCTCATGCACTACTCTGCGCCCTGCTGGTAGCTGCTCGTGACAGATTGTAAACAAGGTCTTAAGTGCTACTTGCCCCGATCAAGCCAGGGCAGCATCCGCTATCAGGCTTTAGTCTGGCCACGCGCCGGCAGAAAACTCTCCCAGTCGTTACACGCCGGGCACCGCCAAAAATACTGCCGAGCTTTGAAGCCGCACGATGCACAGTGGTACATGCTCAAACCACGGGTCGCCTCCTGCGTTAGACGCTGCATGGTTTCCAACTCAGCACGACGCTCAGGCGCAGCCGCCTTGGTCTGGGCATCCTGCAATTTCAACAACCCAGTCATCGTGGGGTTACGACGCAACTCCTCACGTAGCCACTCATAAGCAGCTGAATCCGACTCGGTCGCTGCAATCCGCTCTACTACGATGTCGAGCATATCCAGCTCGGGATAGGTGGAGAGGAAGCCCTTCAATAGGGCCGTTCCTTCATCCGACCTACCAAGCTTGTCATAAGCATCGAGTAATTTCCTCGCCGCAAATGGGAGAAAGCGATGATCCTGCGACTCGATCTTCAACCAGGCTTCAATGGCTGCATCCAACTCTCCATTACTAGCGGCCAACTCACCGAGCAAGAGGTTCGCCCTGACACACTTACGATGCTCGGCCAGTGCCTGCTGCAAATATTGTCGCGCCTCTTGCGGCTGCGAACGCGTCATTGCGCCAGTAGCCAGTTCACAATAGAACTCCGCGATTTCATGCTGATAGGTGTGGCTGGTATCACGCAGCTGCTGCGCAGTTTCTATCGCCTTGGTCCATTCCTTTTCCTGCTGGTAGATATCCAACAAATGCCGGCGCGCTGCGCGGGCAAACTCTGTGTCATCCAGCTGACCGAATAGCTCTTCTGCACGGTCAAACAACCCTGCCTTCATAAAGTCGAGCGCCAACTCATACTGAGCAGATTGCTTTTCATACTGCTTCAGCTCCGGCCTACTCAAGAGCTTTTGGTGCATGCGGATAGCGCGCTCGATCTCCCCTTTCTTGCGAAAGAGATGCCCTAGCGCAAACTGAAGCTCAATGGTTTCACTATGATTGCGGGCAAGATCAACGAAGACTTCAACAGCCTTGTCGGTGCGCTCGCTCAATAGATGATTCAACCCCTCGAAATATTGCCTTGGCAATAACTTGGAGTTGGCAAGCAAATGACGGATATCAACCCGCGCTGCCAGCCATCCAAGGCCAAAACAGAGCGGAAACAAAATAAGCCACCAGGCTTCAAATTCCACGTAACTATCCTTATTTGATCAAAGCACAGCATCAAGCGGCACCACCGGCTCAGCCTCGCTCTGTGCGGCTGGCTTGGCATGTAGTTTTTTCTGGTTTTCCTGCAACTGCCGACGTAAACGCCGCTGTGACAGCAACATACTTCCTACCCCAACCAATACCCCGAGCGCAAAACAAAGCAGGATCAAGACAATCAGTGGAAGGCGCAATTCACTGCCAAACAAGCCATGCAGCGAAACCTGGTCCGCATTGTTGAGTGCAAAAGCAAATAACAACAGAAAGAGAACTATCCTGACCAACAAAGCTAGGTAACGCACTGGCAGCTCCTTAGGCGGGCAAGGACGCCATTTTAACCGAGCGAGAGGCACCATAGGCGGCAAAACTGTGTAATAGCCACCATTAAACAGGGACCCTACACAAAGAAAAACGCGACACCATAAAGATGCCGCGTTCTGTACTACCGAAAAACGAGGGCTAACCCGGTTTACTCCTGGCCATCCACACGTTCTCTTAACTCTTTACCAGCCTTGAAGTGGGGCACGTATTTTTCCGGCACCGCGACTTTCGTCCCGGACTTCGGATTACGCCCCACCCTTGGCGGGCGGTAATTCAAGTCAAAGCTGCCGAAACCCCGAATTTCGATACGCTGGCCGCTGGAAAGACTAACAGCCATCGCATCCAGGATCGTCTTCACGGCCAACTCGGCGTCCTTCGCCACAAGCTGCGGATAACGCTCCGCAAGCTTGGCGATCAGCTCGGACTTGGTCATGGGGCTACCGGACGACATCGCGGCTTACTCTTGGTTGCCCGAGAGCTTAGCCTTCAGCAGCGCGCCCAGGCTGGTGGTGCCAGCATTACCCACAGCTTCGCTGGACAGTTTGGTCATAGCACTAGACTCTTCGGACGAATCCTTGGCCTTGATCGACAAGTTGATCGAACGGTTCTTACGATCAACGTTGATGATCATCGCTTCAACCTCATCGCCTTCCTTCAGAACACTGGCGATGTTTTCAACGCGATCACGCGAAACTTCGGTAGCGCGCAGATAGCCTTCAACTTCTTCGCTCAGCGCAACGATCGCACCTTTGGCGTCCATCGACTTGACGGTACCCTTAACAACAGCACCCTTATCGTAGGTCGACACGAAGTTGTTGAAAGGATCACCTTCCATTTGCTTGATGCCCATGGAAATGCGCTCGCGCTCGACGTCAATCGACAACACCAGGGCCTCAACTTCATCGCCCTTCTTGTAGTTGCGAACGGCTTCTTCGCCAGTTTGGTTCCAGGAGAGGTCGGACAAGTGCACCAGACCGTCGATACCACCAGGCAAGCCAATGAACACACCGAAGTCAGTAATCGACTTGATTGCGCCCTTGATCTTGTCACCCTTCTTGTAGGTGGCCTGGAAATCGTCCCAAGGATTGGACATACACTGCTTCATACCAAGGGAGATACGACGACGGTCTTCGTCGATTTCCAAGATCATCACTTCGACTTCATCACCCAGCTGGACGACCTTGGTCGGATGGATGTTCTTGTTGGTCCAATCCATTTCAGAGACGTGGACCAAGCCCTCGATACCTTGTTCGATCTCAACAAACGCGCCGTAGTCGGTAATGTTGGTGACCTTACCGAACAGACGGGTGTTTTGTGGGTAACGACGACCCAGACCCACCCACGGATCTTCGCCGAGCTGCTTGAGGCCCAGGGAAACGCGGTTCTTCTCTTGATCGAACTTCAGCACCTTGGCAGTCACTTCGTCACCAACCGTCAACACTTCAGATGGATGCTTCACACGACGCCATGCCAAGTCGGTGATATGCAGCAAGCCATCGATACCACCCAAGTCCACGAACGCGCCGTAATCGGTGATGTTCTTGACGATACCCTTGACAGTAGCGCCTTCGGACAAGGTGGACAGCAGCTTCTCGCGCTCTTCACCCATGGTTTCTTCCAGCACGGCGCGACGTGAAACAACCACGTTGTTACGCTTACGATCAAGCTTTATAACCTTGAATTCGATGTCCTTGCCTTCGAACGGCGTGGTGTCCTTGATAGGACGAATATCGACCAAGGAACCAGGCAAGAATGCGCGAATGCCATTGATCATGACGGTCAGACCGCCCTTGACCTTGCCGGAAATCAAACCGGTCTTGATGATGCCCTGCTCCAGGGCTTCTTCCAGGTCGATCCATGCAGCCAAACGCTTGGCCTTGTCGCGCGACAGTTTGGTTTCGCCAAAGCCGTTTTCAACGTTTTCGATGGCAACTTGCACGAAATCGCCAACCTTTACATCGATCATGCCTTGGTCGTTCTTGAATTCATTGATGTCAATCAACGACTCGGACTTCAAGCCGGCATTAACGATCACAACCTTGTCTTCGACCGCGACAACCTCAGCAGTGATTACTTCACCAGCGCGCATTTCCTGACGCGCGAGGCTTTCCTCGAAGAGGGCGGCAAAACTTTCCATGGAAGAAACAGCGGTAGTCATTTCAGATTATCCAGATAGCCCACGTATACAGCCTGTGGGGTCAAAAGTTAAAAAAACCCGCCTTACATTGCGCAAGGACTAGGTACCTCCGTCATACCGATCTGGCATCGACATGACGGTTTGCCCGATTTAGCCGAGAGAGGCCTCTCGCCAACCATCAAGCACTACTTGTACTGCTTTTTCGACACTCATTTCTGTTGTATCAAGCAGCAGCGCATCTGCAGTTTGCTGAAGGGGAGCTATAGGTCGAGTGCGATCGCGCGCATCACGTTGCTCAATGTCCAGCAAAATCTGCGAGATTGTAGTCTCTTCTCCTTTAGCAATCAACTGCTTATAGCGTCTATTCGCGCGTTCTTCAGCACTAGCCGTCAAGAAAATCTTCAGCTGGGCACCAGGGAAGACAACAGAACCCATATCCCGACCATCCGCCACCAAGCCTGGCTCACGGGCAAAGTCCCGCTGGCGCTGCAGCAAAGCCGTACGTACTGTTGGCAATACCGCTACTTTTGATGCCCCCTCACCGATAACTTCTGCACGAATCAGCTCAGTGGCATCATCTCCTTCCAGCAATATCATCCCTTCCAGAAAAGCCACATCCAGGCTGGCAGCTATCGCCGCAATTGCTGATTCGTCATCAAGTGGCACCCCATGCTGGATCGCTGCCAAGGCAGTCAGCCGGTAGAGCGCACCGGAATCTAGATAGTGCCATCCTAGAGCGGCAGCGACACGAGCCGCAACAGTGCCTTTGCCAGAAGCAGAAGGACCATCAATAGCAATTACAGGAACAGGACGCATACCACACCTAACAAGTTTGAACGGCCACCGACCGAAAACCCATCCTCGATCCAACGGGCCGAGGATGGCACTACAACCTAGTTATTGCCGACGCCAACTACTGCCTTGTGCACTGTCTTCCAACACAATACCGCCTTTTAGCAGTACATCCCGAATCCGATCCGACTCAGCGAAATTTTTAGCTTTACGTGCTTCACTACGGGCAAGAATCAATGCTTCGACCGCTTCAGCCGACATTTCATCTACCCCTACAGGGCCACTTTGCAAATAGGCTTCCGGATCACGTTGCAACAAGCCCAGGATGCCGCCCAGGCCTTTTAGTTGTGCGGCCAAATGTGCATCATTACTGCGATTTACTTCGGCAGCCAACTCATACAGGACGGCCACCGCTTCGGGCGTACCAAAGTCATCATCCATCGCCGCCTTGAAACGCTGTCCGTAGCTGCTATCCCAGTTGATCGGCGCACGGTCCACAGGCGGGCAAAGCTTCAAAGCGGTATAGAGACGATCCAATCCAGCTTTGGCGTCCCGCATCAGCTCCTCAGAATAGTTCACGGGGCTACGGTAATGCGCCCGCGCCAAGAAGAAACGTACCACCTCACCGTCAAAATGCTTCAATACATCACGGATGGTGAAAAAGTTTCCCAATGATTTTGACATCTTCTCGCCCTGAAGACGCACAAAGCCATTGTGAAGCCAGTAATTCGAATAAGCGTGGTCATGGCATCCCTCACTTTGGGCAATTTCATTCTCATGGTGAGGAAACTGCAGATCTTCCCCGCCGCCATGAATATCAAAATGGGCGCCCAAATGATGTTCGGACATCGCCGAGCATTCTATGTGCCAGCCAGGCCTTCCCTTACCCCAAGGCGAGTCCCACTGCGGCTCACCAGGTTTTGCCGCCTTCCACAGCACAAAGTCGAGGGGATCACGCTTATATGGGTCAACATCTACCCGCTCACCTGCGCGTAAATCATCAATCGACTTACCCGATAGCTTGCCATAGCCGGGAAACTCTCTGACTGCATAGTAAACATCGCCATTCTCTGCGGGGTATGCACGTCCCTTGGCAATCAATCCTTCGACGATATGAATCATACCTTCCACATGCTGAGTTGCCCGCGGCTCATGTGTTGGCGGCAGTAACAGCAACTTGGCGAGATCCTCATGCATCTGAGCAATGGTCCTATCCGTCAGTGCCTCAGGCGCAATACCCGCTTCTGACGCCCGCTTGATGATCTTGTCGTCGATGTCGGTGATGTTACGTACATAGTTCACCTCATACCCCGATGCATGCAACCAGCGCACGACAACATCGAACGCCGTCAGCATACGCGCGTGGCCAATATGGCAAAGGTCATACACCGTCATACCGCATACATACATGCGTACCCTACCGGGTTCGATGGGGGTGAAGACCTGCTTTTCGCGGGCCAGCGTGTTGTAGACGGTAAGCATCAAACGACTCCGTAAATAGGAAATGGTGCAAACCCTTGATTCTAGCAAGTACAGCGTTCGGGACAAAAGAGCTGACTGGAGTCACTTCACATCCAAAACAATATAAACACCGTTATATGTTAATTTGCTAATATAGATATCCGTTAAGACCAAAGCTACTTAGCTGCGCGAGCACATAGCCAGAGCTGGTTGACTCTGATCAGCCAAGTACAGCGCGCGCTACAAACCGGTCAACTGGAAGCTAATGACAAAGCGCATATCGGAGTTGGAGACGAAAGAAATGAAGTTCCGCTACATGCTGACAATGCTTTTCCTCATCACACCCGCAGCAGCAGAGCATGCGAGCAATACGTATGCTCTGGCTAGAACCGACACCACCTCGCTTGATAGCAGGCACCGCCTCTGCCTACCTGATACCGAACCCGACACACCCACCTACAGCGCTATTAAACTTACCCACCTTGAATCCGAGGAAATAGAAACAGCGACGCGAGCTGAAACCGACTACTTACGCCCATCATCAGACGAAGTGGCTAACCAAGCAGTAATGGGCTTTGACACCGCAGAAGAACGGGAAAGGAACATCCAATTCAGCTTGGGTTACTTTATTGCCACACAACAACTGCTTATCCACAAGGCCGGATTTCATGCCCCGTTGCAAATAGAAAACATATCTGCATATGGACCACACGCTGCCATTGCTGTAGCAAACACAACATCATCAGCACGGGACAATATAACCCGCTCGTTCCCACGGGCAGAGTACGAAATGGCAGACACACTGGTTACAGCTGAAATCTACGCCACCGGCATTCATAACGGTGAAATGCGCCTACTGAAGGCAATCAACGGGATACTGGCCGCCACCCATCACATAAACGAGACTAACCGCTTCATTGGGTTTCGTCCGGGCAGGCCGCCCATAAGCGCCTATAGATAAGATTGCGCATTGAACCACTCACTGCCTCAATACCTACAGACATGCAAATAAAATTAAAAAAGCCGCATAAATGCGGCTTTTCAATATTCTGACACCTACCCTAACAACACGTCGCGTGAAACTCCTTGGCGACGCAACAACCTTCGCAAACTTTCCAACGCTTCAATCTGAATCTGTCGCACTCTCTCGCGCGTCAACTGCAAATGCGCAGCCAAATCTTCTAGCGTGCAAATATCGTAACCATTCAACCCGTAGCGTCGCTCAATCACCATACGCTGCTTATCATTTAACTGCTTGAGCCAATCTCGCACATAGCGCTGGATTTCCGCATTCTGCAGGATCATCTCAGGCCCTTCCTGCTGTTCATCGGGAATCGACTCCCCAATGGAAAGCATAGGGTCAATATCCAACGGCGCATCCAGGGACGCCATGCGCTCGTTCAAGCTCATTACCCGGCGCACCTCTTCCACCGGCTTATCCACTTGATACGCCACTTCGTCCAAAGTCGGTTCCCGCCCCATCTGTGCTTCCAGATGACGTTGTGCACGCAAATAGACGTTTAGTTCTTTGATCACATGCACCGGTAGCCGAATGGTGCGAGACTGATTCATGATGGCGCGTTCGATGCTCTGACGAATCCACCAAGTTGCATAAGTAGAGAAACGGAAACCACGCTCTGGATCGAATTTTTCCAGCGCATGCATCAGGCCGATATTGCCTTCTTCGATCAGATCAAGCAGGGCCATACCCCGGTTGATGTAATGCTTCGCGATATTTACGACCAAGCGAAGATTATGTTCGATCATCTTCTGCCTGGCATCAAAATCACCCTGCACCACCAATCTGGCCAGACGACGCTCCTCATCCGGCGTAAGCAGCGGATTCTGGCCGATATCATTCAAATAGATCTGGGTAACATCACCTGTCGACTCAGCAGCGTAACGCTCCTTCTCTTCCGTCGGTACACCTTCCACTTCAACATCGTCATCTACCTCCTCGCTTTGTTCCGCATCGTCAAGAAGGTCTTCGTCGAGCAACTCTTCGTCTACGGTATCAATGGCGTGGTTCATGATCAGCCCGTTGTCAGGTATTTCGATGGATCAACCGGCTTACCAAAGCGCCGGATCTCAAAGTGCAACTTGACTTGCTCCGCATCGCTGTTTCCCATTTCGGCAATCTTGTCTCCTTTTTTCACATTATCCCCCTCCTTGACCAACAACTGATTGTTGTGCGCGTACGCTGACAAATAGGTTTTGTTGTGCTTGATAATGACAAGTTTGCCGTAGCTACGCAGGCCACTACCCGCGTAGACCACCCGACCGGCACTGGCAGCCAAAACAGGCTGGCCCAGCTTCCCACCGATATCCAAACCCTTGACGGATTCGGAAAAGGGGGTAATCACTTTGCCTGACGTAGGCCAGACCCAAGCCAACTCTTCTTCTCCGGAAGTCGCCACCTTATCGGCGACAACCTTGACCTCTTGAGGCTTGGCTTCCACTGATTTAACGTCAGTCGATTTACCATTTTCCGTAACCTTGGCAGGCTCAACTGGCTTGGTTACGGCTTGCAATGGTCCCTCTGCTTGACGGGCAACCGTCGGACCATCGCTGTTATACGAAAGCTTTAACGACTTGGGGTAACTCACTGTAGCCACCGCACCCGGTACCACAGGGGAAGCATTAGTCGACTTAATCGACGACGCTGCTGTATCCGCATCAGGCTTTAGCGGCTTGACCACAACACCGGCATTTCCCTGCGAAGACTCTTCACCAGGCTCCGTCAGCCGTAAAACCTGATCGACCTTAATCAAATTAACATCCGCCAGCTGATTCCAAGCCGCAATCTCTTTGTAATCGAGGCCATTTTCCAGCGCAATGCTATAAAGCGTATCGCCGGGCTTAACCACCCAGCTTTTTCCTTCTATTCCACCCGTGGCGCGCGGCACAGCACCAACCGCAGGGATCTTGCTTGCCTCGGAACCTTGCGGCTTGGTTCGATCAACTACGGGTACTGGACGAACCGGTTCAGTTGCGCAGGCGGCCAGCAGCAACACAAGAAAAAAACCGGCGGTTCGACAAACGTTCAACTCGTTACTCCCTTGAAGCGGTATTACATGTAGCGAGTGATACGGCAGGTCACCGGATCACAATGACAGTTTTATTGAAGCTAAGCAAGTCCCGGTAACATCGGCACAAATCTGACTTTCTCCAGCTTTGTATCGACAAAACCATCTTCAGTACGTTCGATTATTCGCAATTCCTGATCGATAGTTCCTATGGGAAAGACCATACGCCCCCCCACAGCCAACTGCGCCAGCAACGCATCTGGCACATAAGCTGGTGCAGCCGCCATGATGATCGCATCAAATGGCGCAGCTTCAGCAATACCGATAAAGCCATCCCCATGTCTAAGCCGGGCATTATTGATGCGTAACTCACGCAGGCGAACCCTGGCGCGGTCCATCAACTGGGCAATACGCTCGACTGAATACACCGTCTTGAAGAGTTGTGCAAGAACCACAGTCTGGTAACCGCAGCCGCCGCCAACCTCCAAAACCTTGTCACGCTTTACACCACCCAGCGCCAGCTCCACCATCCGCGCCACAATATAGGGTTGCGAGATTGTCTGGCCCAGGCCAATTGGCAAAGCCACATCGTCATAGGCGCGATGCGACAATGCTTCATCGACAAAAATGTGTCTGGGCGTATTACCCATCACCGCCAGTACTTCTTCGCTGCGAATACCTTGTTGGCGCAAACGCTCCACCAGACGGCCTCGCGTACGGGCCGATGTCATGCCAATGCCAGAAAAATCGTGTTTCACGCTGCAAACCAGGAAGAAAGGAATTCGAGTTGCTTGAATGCTGTCAGGTCAATCTGCAAAGGCGTAACCGAGACATAACCATTGGCAACCGCCCAAAAATCAGTATCCTCAGCCGCATCCTGCGCCTCACCTACCGAGCCAACCCAGTAGATCGCTTCGCCACGTGGGTTTTGCGACTTAATCACCGGCTCAGCTTTATGTCGCCGGCCCAATCGGGTAACACGCCAGCCTTTTAATTCGGCGTAAGGTATGTCGGGTACATTCACATTCAGCAGTACCGCGCCGCGAATCGGATCGCGACTGATTCGGTCCACCAGATCCCTCGCTACCAGCGCCGCCGTATCGAAGTGTCCTTCTGTACGTTTAGCCAGGGAAATAGCAACAGCCGGAATACCCAATAAATAACCTTCGGTCGCTGCCGCCACTGTGCCTGAGTAAATTGTATCGTCCCCCATATTGGCACCGTGGTTGATACCGGAAAATACCCAATCAGGTCGATCAGTCATCATCCCGGTTACCGCCAAATGGACGCAATCGGTCGGGGTACCATTTACATAGTGAAATCCGCTAGGCGCACACTTCAAACTAAGCGGCCTATCCAGCGTAAGAGAATTGGAAGCCCCGCTGCGATCGCGCTCAGGCGCCACAACGCTGACCTCTCCGAGCCCTTGCATCATGTCAGCTAACGCAGCCAAACCCGGTGCAAAGTAACCGTCATCATTACTCAACAGAAATTTCATGCAGCTCCCTTGGCACAGGCTATCCCGCCTGCTTGTTGCAACAACCTTGCAATCTCGGTTGCTGCTTTGTTCTTGCACATTCTACCGTCGCAGTCAGCTATGCGGAAAGCATGTGCACTACAACCGTTTCCTTCTGGAACGCCTACGCAGATAATCACTGCGGGTCCATTACTAAATATAAAGGCGATCTTCCATGTTATTGAAACCTCATTTTCGTCTCCTATCAGCAGTAGGCATGGGTTTGATAGCGCTGCTAAGCGGCTGCGCAAGCGATCGGTCCGCCAATGTCTACACCCCGTCCGAAGCCATGAGCGAGTCGCGTGTCCGCACCGGAGTAATCGAATCAGTACGGCCAGTCAAAATCCAATCGGATAGCGACCTTGGCAAAATCATGGGGGCTGTCATTGGCGGTGTCGCTGCAGGCGGCAATATTGGGAAAGGAAAAGGGTCCATTGTCAGCGGTACCATTGGCGCGGCTGTCGGTGGCGGAGCAGGTAATGCCATCGGTAAACAGGCAAACAGTAAAGACGCTTTGGAAATCGTTCTGCAAATGGATAGTGGCGAAGTGATCTCCATCGTCCAAGAGGCGGATGTCCCACTGGCGGTTGGTCAGAAAGTGCGCGTCATCAGCCAGGGCCGTACGAGTCGGGTAGTACCACGCTAACCGTTCCCTGAACTTATTTGATGCCTGCTACGCGCCAACGGTACGGCATAAAAACAAGACAAGGGCCGCCATCGCGGCCCTTTGTCTATCGCCGTCGTCAACAGAGCAGGATGCCCGTCACCTCAAGCCAGCTTACTTCTCAGCAACCGCGTAAATCTCAACCTCTACACGCCTGTCCGTTGCATAACACTCAATCAGCTTTGCGCGGTCATTCATAACCGGCTGACATTGCGCAGGCGTAGTGAGTGGCTCTGCCATACCCCTACCCTTTGCGCTGATCATATCGGCAGACAAGCCACGTTCGACCAACTGCGCTCGAATAGCGGCAGCACGCCCTTCAGACACCTGCATCGCCCTCACAGGTTTACCAAGCCGGTCGGAATGCCCCTCGATAACTATGCGTGTCTTGGAAGAATCGAAATTACGGGCAAGCAGTTTGGCCGCCAATTCGTCCATTGCTTTACGGCCACCCTTCTTCAAATCGGTCTTACCAAAGTCGAAGTAGGTTGCGGCACTTAAGGTCAATGTTTCCAGCTTCTTGCCCAGCGCCTCGGTCGATGCCAGAGGCTTGATCGCAGCAACAGGTGTCGGAACCGGTGGCAACCCCTGCAGGGCTGGCTTGTCCAGCTCCACTACAGGCGGTAAGGTAGTGTCACACGTCAACAGGTCATCATCCTCCGCTACACCCCCCTCTTCCGTTTCCAAACGTGCTTGCATAGGTTGTAAGTCCAGTGCCGCAAGAAGACGATGACCCACCGTCAATGTACGCATTGTGGCCAGCTGCTGGTCAAACTCGGCTGAAGCGGCTGCACGCCGTGCATCGAACAGCTCGTTTTCTGTATCCAGCAAGTCCAGCAATGATCGCTGACCGATATCGAACTGCTGGCGATAAGCATCACGCGCTTTTGCCGTGGACAATTCATGCTGAGCAAGCAACCTGAGCTGATCGCGAATCTTGCGCACATCATTCCAGGCAATCATGGCGGACTGGCGCACATCACGGCATGTCTTGTCCCGTAGGTCATAAGCCGCATTCAATTGCTGGGTGTATTGGCGCACACGGGCACTGTCTGCCCCACCCCGGAAGAGGTTGTAATTGAGCACCAAGCCCACCACCCTGTCGCGATACTCACCTCTGGCGCCAGCTTTGTTACGTTCCAGATTCTGGCTGGCTTGGAATTCCAATGTGGGCCAGTTACCCGCCCGCCGAACCTCAACGTCAGCGCGTCCTGCACGAATACCGGCGACGGCAGAAAGGAAGCTGGGGTTATGGCGGATAGTCTCCCGTAAGAAACCTTCACTGGGAGGAAGCGAAGTGTCAAACCTAGGCAACTCAGCCAGGTTCGCAGCGGGTAGCTCTCCCACCAGGCGCTGATAACGTGCAGAGACATCGTACAGATTGCTTTGCTCGGTCACCCAGTTCGACTCGGCCAATGCCAAACGCCCGGCAGCCTGTTCAAGGTCAACACGACGTCCCACGCCGGCTTGAACCTTATTGTTCAGCAAGGCATGAATTTCAGCGTGGACGGTATAGTTCTGCTTCGCCAGCTCGACCATCCGACGATATCGAAGGACGTCCACATACGCTCGTGCTGCTTCAAGACCTACCTCATCGCTAGTAGCAAGCAGTTCGAAGTAACGCGCCTGCTTAGCATGACCCAGGCGGCGAGCTTCATTCCGCGTGGCAAAACCATCAAACAACATCTGGCGAAGCTGGATGCTTGCACTCGGGTTTTGGTAGCTATGCGAGGCAACACCTGGCGCTTCGGAAGTCGTTCTGTTGGCTTCGGCCCGTAGATCAAGACGGGGAAGGTAGTTGCCCTTCGCAACACTTTGTTCTTCGGACGATGCTTGCAGATTATGGTAACGGAGGCGGACTTCCGGATTCTGCAGAATCGCCTGCTCCACAGCCGCTTTCAGTGTTTGCGGGGAAGCTGCCAGTGCCTGTGGGACACTCAGCGCCAAAACGGTCAACGGTAAATAACCAAACCTTACTTTCATTTCCAAACCAGTCTCCATGCTGTTGCAGCCAGACCAACACTCCCTTGCGGTCGACCGTAGTGGTAGCGCCGATGTATTTGCCCAGGTGCACAAATGCCGGCTTTATCTATATTTCCTTGAACCTGTTCACAGTCGATCGCACATCCTGTGGAGCCCATCCGCAACCTGCCACTAGCTGCCGCCGGCAAGCTGAGGCTCGTAACAAAAATGGGGAGGATGAAAACTGTGCTCAACAACGTGCGCTATTGCACATAACGCCGCTGGAACCCGCTCGCAACCAGCTTCAAGCGGTTTTTGATGCGAGGGGATTATAGCGGTCTATTTTAATAAAAAAAGACATTAATAAGAATTTTCTAATTAACAAATTTCTGGCCAGGGTTGTGGATAAACACCATTAGCCCGACAGTGCGAAGACTTACGTGCATGCCCCTTGCCGTTCACCATTCAAAGCAATAACAAGCGGTTGGATGAAATATCCCGCTACATGGTCTGTCGCTTTCTACACAGCGACCGCCATGTCCTTGGCATATTCCGCACCCGATCTCGACCGCTTGTTCACGACACTCAGCCAGCGCTGGGGTGTAGGTTCAGTACAAAAATACCAGGCTTGGCGCGAATTGATTACTGCCCCTACCCCACTACCAGAGTTGGATAAACTGAAGCGAGTAAACGACTTCTTCAACCGGCAGATTCACTTTGAAGAGGACAGAAGCGTCTGGAATCAAGTGGACTACTGGGCTACACCATTGGAAACCCTCGGACGGGGCGCAGGGGACTGTGAAGACCTTACCATCGCCAAATACTTCACGCTCCAGTTATTGAATGTCGCCCCTGCGCGAATGCGGCTCACCTATGTAAAAGCCAAGATCGGAGGCCCCGACAGTACCGTCACCCAGGCGCATATGGTTTTGGCCTATTACAGCCGGCCTGATGTGGAACCCTTGGTATTGGATAATTTGATTGGCGATATCCGCCCGGCATCCCACCGGCCGGATCTGGTACCCATTTTCAGTTTCAATGGCGACGGCATCTGGGTAGCTGGCGGTAAGCAACCCAAGTCCCCGGTCGATAGGCTATCACGCTGGAAAACATTGGTACTACGCATGCACGAGGAAGGCTTTGACATCCAATAGCAAATCCACGAACAGCTGCACAGTCATGGACAGAATCCATAGATTGCCTCTGGAAGGGGTCAAACGGCTTTCAGATGGCATATCCCCAATTCGCAAGCTACTGAAACTCAAGTACATTTCTAATGACTGTATCGATCCCTTGCAGATAACCGATAGTGAACAAACCAAGTACAGGCGAATGCTAGAGATGCAGAGGCAGGACATTGAAAATAGGAAACCCTAGAACCTGTCTAAAGTCTCGCGAGCTAGGGCAAGACAAGGCGAAAACAGCCGAGGAAGCGGAGTTTACTTATGGTAAATAAGCATTCCAATGGGGTTTTCAACACCGTATTGCTGACGCGCAGCAGACTTTAGACAGGTTCTTAGCAACGTGTCCCGCATTCAGGAGATGATAGGCATGTCACTGCTTAGGCAATTGTGGCTGGTCGTGTTGACTTCGACGCTGCTCGCATTTATCGGCGGTTTCGCGGTCAACCTCACCACTGCACGCCAATATCTCGAGCAGCAGCTGTTTGCGCAAAGCCACGATGGCGCAACCTCCCTCGCCTTATCGATGTCTCAACAAAACAAGGACGCCGCCACCACCACCCTGATGATCAGTGCGTTGTTCGACTCCGGGCACTTCCGTCTTGTGCGGTTTGAGGATACCAATGGTCAACTCGTCACCGAACGACGTAATGACGAAGAAGCCGACATGGTACCGGCATGGTTCATCCGCCTCATGCCACTACATGTTGAAGAGGGTACCGGCATGGTATCGGAAGGTTGGCATCAGGCTGGCAAAGTGACTGTCGTCGCCCATGACCGCTTTGCTTATCAAGCCCTGTGGGAAGGTGCACTGACCTTTCTGGCGGTCATGTTTCTGATCGGCCTGTTATCCAGCATTGCCATCGGCATACTGATTCGATGGGTACGCAAACCGCTCAATGAATTGGTCGCGCAAGCAACGGCTATCGGCGAGCGCCGTTTTATGACGGTCCAGGAACCCGACATCAAAGAACTGCGTGTTGTGGTAAACAGCATGAACACCATGGTCAACCGGGTAAAAGCCATCTTCAACGAACAAGCGGCACACATTGATGAATTGCGCACCCGCGCCAACCTTGATGCGCTCACAGGGCTTGCCAACCGGGATAACTTTCTAGGTCGTCTGCGCCAGACACTGGGTGATGAAACCGTCGCGCCGCAAGGCGCATTGCTGCTGATACGTGTACACGATCTGGCAGGTATCAACCGCGCTCTGGGTAGAACAGGAGCGGACGCTTTCCTGCAACGTATCAGCCAGGCTTTGCGGACCGTCGCCAACAACGTCAGCGACGGACTGCTGGCTCGCATGAATGGCGCAGATTTCGCCATTCTCTCGCCGGGCGCCAGTCCAGCTGAATCAGAAGCACTGGCCAAAGCATGCCTGCATGCGCTCGAAAATCTATCGATGGAAGGCTTGGCAAAACGCCACCGTATTGCGCATATCGGCGTCGGTTTTTATCAACATGGCAGTTCGGAAGGCAGTTTGCTATCCAGCGCAGACCGAGCACTGGCTGTAGCGGAAAGCCAAGGTACCAATGCCTTGGTGCTTGGCGTGGTGGGCGAAGACGAGTCCGCCAGCATCAATGAGTGGCGAGCCCTGTTGGATAGGGCCATCACCAACGATTCCTTCGAACTGGCAACCTACCCTGTACTCAACCGTACAGGCCACCTGATTCACCAGGAAGCGCTGTTGCGCTTACGTAAACCTGATGGCACGTTGCATACCGCCGGCCAGTTCATGCCGATGGCGGCGCGGCTGGGTTATCTGATCAAACTTGACTTGATTGCAGTAGAGCTCGCCTGTCGCTTATTGGTCCATAGTGACGCAGATATCGCAGTCCACCTATCAACAACTGCCATCGCCAACTCCGGCTTCCTAGAAGAGCTGCACCGCTTGCTGGTGCAGCAAGGGGAAGCCAGCCGACGACTATGGTTCGAGATCAATGAATACAGCCTGCAAGGCGACTATGCACGGCTGAGCCGCCTGTGTACGACAGTCCATCGAATAGGTGCAAAGGTGGGCATCGAACATTTCGGCCGGCAGTTTGGGCGCATCCCCGCCCTATATGACTTACCGCTGGACTACCTGAAAATAGACGGCAGCTTCATACGCGATATCGCTCGGCACCCGGGTAACCAGCAGTTGGTGAAAGCCATAGTCGGCATATCGGCAGGCGCCGGTCTGCAAGTGATTGCTGAAGCCGTACATCAACGATCTGAGTGGGAGGTATTGCGCGAGCTGGGCGTTAACGGCATGACGGGCCCTTACACTACCGAGCAGTTCCAAGCCCAATTCCCGACCGTCACCCCCTAGCTTAGCTATAAGGCTCAACGAATACCATGTACCCGTAAAGCCAACTGCAAGCGGTCGCTGACGCCCAGCTTGGTGAATGTAGCCGCAAGATGAGCCTTCACTGTGCGTTCTGTAATATTGCATTGTGTGGCGATTTCCCGATTGGATGCTCCATTCGCAGCCAGCCGAGCCACTTCCTGTTCGCGTTCTGTCAGCCCCTTCATCCAGTCGGGCGATTGAAGTGACGCTTTCGGCACCACACTTTGCACTGTGCTTAGCAACTGCTGCATCAATTCCCGACCGATCCAGATATTTCCACCCAATACCACTTCCAGAACCTGCCGTAACGTCTCGGCATTGGCGTAGGCGTGGCAGTAGGCAGCTGCCCCCTGCCCCAGCGCAGCAATCGCCACTTCGCGGCTCGGATTGGAACTCGCCAAAATCAAACGTGCCGATAATCGCAAGCATGACCATACCTCGGCGTTCCACGCCGGCAGGTCGGGCAAATCGGCATCCACCCATACCACTGCGCCAGCTGGCATTTCGTGTGTCACAAGTTCCGAGAACTGACGTATCAGCGTAATGGAATAACCAGCCAAAGCAGTCTGCCAATGGTTGGCAAGGCCCACATCGTGAGTGACAAGAAAGAGGGAGGTCTGGGTCATCGTTCAGTCAAGGAGTTAGCCTTGGCGCGCAGAATCGGTTTCAACAAATAGGACAGGATGGTTTTCTTACCTGTAAGAATGTCGACTTCTGCAACCATGCCCGGGATGATGGGCAGCTTCTGCGAACCCAAACTGCTGGAGGCTGTGCGTACACGGACAAGGAAAAAAGCATTGCCTCGCTCATCCGTCACCGTATCGGCACTGATATGCTCCAAGGTCGCATTGAGCCCGCCATAGGTGGAGAAGTCATACGCACTGAATTTGACCTGGGCCCGTTGCCCCGGCCGAAGAAAAGCAATGTCCTTGGGCAAGATACGGGCCTCAAGTATCAACGCATCGTCAGTCGGCACTACCTCAACCACGTTCTTACCCGGCTGCACCACCCCACCTACGGTGTTCACCAACAACTGTTTGATGGTGCCGCGAACAGGTGAGCGTATCTCGGTCTGTTTGACCCGGTCTTCCAAGGCCAAACTACCTTCCGACAACGTACTGAGCTTGGCATTGGTCTCGCTCAATTCGGTACGCGCCTGGTTACGGAAGGTCAATTCGACCTCCTGAATCTTGCGACTCGCCTCGCTAATCGCCGCCTGGATGCGTGGGATATCGGCATTGGCGCTGTCACGCTCACCCCGGTAACGCGAAACATCTCGTTCCAGGCGCAACAGTTCTACATCCGATACCGCACCCGTTTTCACCAAAGGACGAGTCATTTCCAATTCCCGTGCTGTCAGGTCGTAGCTATGCGCAGCCATCTCACGCCTGGCGCGCAATGCGTTGAGTTCCTGTGAGCGCTGCATCATCTGCTGGCGCGCAACCCCTACACCGGCTTCCAGCTCCGCCCGACGGGACTCATACAGAGCACGTTCCTGCTCAACCAGGTCGGGCGCTTCCTGCAGGACCTCGGCGGGCGCTTCAAATGGCTTACCATCAGCCAATGCTCGCAAGCGGGCTGCCTTGGCCAATAGCGCCAGGTACTGCACCTGGTTCTCACGCAGGGAGGACATCATACGGGTCGGATCGACTTTCAAAAGCAGGTCACCCACCTTTACCGACTGCCCTTCCCGCACCAGGATTTCCGACACGATGCCACCGTCAAGACTCTGCAGAATCTGCACTTGGCGCGATGGGATTACCTTACCCTCGCCTCGCGTCACTTCATCAATTGGCGACAGCCCTGCCCAAATCAATAAGATCAACACGGCTACCGCGCTGGCCCACACAATGGCTCGCGCACCACCGGGGGTCTGTTCCGCAATGGCCCAATCGGCATCGCTATCGAAGTCGTCATCGTTCGAACGGGATGGCACAACAGACGACATCATTCGGTCTAGCCACGCCGAGCAGACGGTATAGAGAGACTGCCAGCTCATGCGCCGGCCCTACCAATCCGGCCATGCTTGAGGGCTTCCATCACCTGTGCTTTCGGCCCATCCGCCATGATCTGACCACCATCGATCACAATCAGCCGATCTGCCAAGTCCAGCAATGAAGTACGGTGCGTCACCAAAACGACTGTCTTATGCTCGTAATACTGGCGCAAGCGTGCCTTCAATACTTCTTCGCTCTGATGATCCATCGCGCTGCTTGGTTCATCAAGCAGCAGCATGGGTGGATCATTCAACACCGCGCGGGCAATACCCACCGCCTGTCGCTGCCCGCCAGACAGCGATTCGCCACGTTCGCCTATCTGCATTTCAAAACCACTCGGGTGCCGGTCAGCGAATTCGCTTACACCAGCCAGATCGGCTGCAGCCAGAATCATCTGGTCGTCTGCAAACGGTGCACCGAATGCGATGTTTTCTTTCAGCGAACCGTAAAAGAGGTTGACGTCTTGCGGCACAAAACCCGTGGCACGGCGCAATTCCGCAGGGTCGATCTGGCGGGCATCAATACCATCAATCAATACCGCGCCTTCGCTGGGCTGATAGAGCCCCAGAATCAAGCGTTGTATCGTCGACTTGCCCGACCCGACCCGGCCGATAATTGCCACCTTCTCGCCTGCATTTAGCTTGAAAGAAACATCACGCAACGCCATGTCTTCTCGGCCAGGGTACGCAAAGCTGACATGCTTGAATTCAATACGCCCTTCAAAATGGGTACGGTGTACAAAGGCCGATTCTTCAGGCCGCTCGGTTTCCGCCTTCATATGGGTTTCTACCGCGCTCAGGCCAGACCGGGCATTCTGGTACTGCATCAACAAGCCCGCTACCTGACCAAACGGCCCCATTACCCGCCCCGACAGCATCGACGCCGCAATAATGCCCCCCATGCTGACCTGGTTGTCGATCAACAGGTAAACCCCTGCCATCACCACCACAATGGAAACCAGTTGCGTCACGGTTTGCGCCAGATTCAGCGTGGTAGATGAAAGTACTTTGAGCTTTGCACCTGTCTGCGCGAGAAAAATCGTCGCGCGTTCCCACTTTCGTTGAATCGTGCCTTCCGCCACCATGAACTTGATGGTCTCCAACCCAACGAGGCTTTCCACCAAAGTGGCATTACGCTGCGCAGAGGCCCGCTGGGTCACATCCACCAATTCCTGCATCTTTTGCTGCATCAGCATCGATACAAGCACCACAATCGCCATTCCCACCAAGGGAGGCAAAATCAGCCAGGGCGATATCCAGACCAATACCAGCAGGAAGATCAGCACAAAAGGCAGGTCCACCAAAGCCGTCACCGTGGCGGAGGCAATGAATTCACGCACTGATTCAAAGGCTCGCAGATTTGCCGCGAAGGAACCCACAGATACCGGCCGCTGCGATAGCTTCAGACCCAGCACGCGCTCCATGATCAGCGATGACAAGGTCACATCGATACGCTTGCCCGCGGTATCAACGATATGGGCACGCATCAGCCGCAGCACAAAATCGAAGATCAACACAAGCGCGGCACCCAACGCCAATACCCAGAGTGTCTCCTGCGCCCGGTTCGGCACCACTCTGTCGTAGACATTCATGGAGAAAAGCGGCATCGCCAGCGCGAAGATGTTGATCAACAACGCCGCGATCAGGGTATCGCGATAAAGCCGCCAGTTCTGTGCCACCACACCCCAGAACCAATGCCGTGTACGTACCTTGCCGGTCTCCGGCGCACGCGCATCAAAACGGAACTTGGGCCGGATAAAGAAGACCACGCCGGAATACAGTGCCTCAAGTTCCTCCCGACTCAACAGGTCGGCAGACTCCCCGGCTTCCGGGTAACGTACCCTCGCCTCCCCTGTGGGCAGCCATTCAAGCAAGATGCAGGCTTGTTGTCCGTTAAGCAGCAGTACCGCCGGCAACAAACCGGGGCGTAGCGCATCCAATGGCCGCCGCACAACCCGAGCTGTCATCCCCGCCCGCGCAGCAGCCCGCGGCACCAAACCCGGCGTTAAAAGATTGTTTTCCAGCGGCAAACCCGCAGACAACGACTCATGCGTCGTCTTGATACCAAAGATACGCGCAATGGAAACCACACAATCAAGCAATGGGTCGAAGTGGCTTTGATGCTCACCCACATGCCAAGAAAAAGAACCTGTCACCTCAGATTGGGGAGGATGACTCGATAAAAGGGTATTCATAAATCCAGGTAATCAATCGGAAGTACAAGTGATGGGGATTCAAACGGACATAAAAGGGGAAAGGATTAGCCATGGACCTAGGCAATTTGCCAAAAACCTGTCCATGTCATTTCCAGCCCGCCGATGATCGCCCAACAAATAGTTGAAATGGCACTTATTCACAGGCTGTCAACGTGTCCAAACCGCGCTGCAGGCATAGTCGAGGACGTGGTAGGAATATTTATTAATGCAAACATCATAAAATAATCATTTATAAATTAATACTTTACCTCAAAACCTGCCCAAGCAGGTTTAAAGCTTCAGTTCTACTTATGATGTTGTTATGAACACAAATCAGGCTGACTGGCACAAAACGGACAAGTCGAACTGCATACTGTCTTGCACGTATTAATGGGCACAAAGGCCAGTAGAACTACTGGCCTTTGTGCTTGGCCGATTTGTCTATGCCGCAATAGGCACGAAATCAAACAAGGGCATTTAACCCCCCATGGACACCTTACTTTGGGACGCCATACTCCCAGCGCCGCCAATTAACCACGATATCGTTAATCAACGGGCCACCGGCCTTGTACAAGTTATTGACTGCCGGCACAAAGCCCCCCTGCTCACCGTAGTTAACTAAACCATCCACATCGGTCTGGCCGGCATAGGGACGATCGAAATCCGCGCCAGTACGCAGAACCGCTACCCGCTCGACATCCAGCTTGCCTGCGGCAGCGCCACGCTTGAGTGCTTCGTACGTCGCGTTGTCTTCCTGTTGCGTCGTACAGTAAGTACCTTTGCTATCCGTCAGCAGCTTGACCCAATCACGAGCCCGTTTACCCAACGCAGTGCCGGCAAACCAGGTACCGCTGCTAGCTGTATCGCACTGTACGACAGTAGGTGGCTGATTGGCCGGTGCATAGGAATAATGAGCGCGGAAAGCCTTGGCTTCATTGCTATCGTCCAGCTGTACATTCTTAGACAGACTGATGGCCTTTTGCAGCAGGCGTTCATTCAACTGAAAGACTTCTGTGCGGTAATCTGGTTTTGGCTTTTCGTTAGGCCCCTTGGTGGCGATGCCAAAATAGCCATATTCCCAACCAGCGGGCATTTCACGCGAGTCAATTTCCCACGCGATACCGAAGTCAACCAGATAGCGCGACCAGGTCGCCGAACCGACCGTTCCTTGTGCAGGATCAATACCCGCAATGCCAGCCACAAGGAAGTAAGTCTTGCGCAAGTCGAACTTGCCACTGTAGATCAAGGCAGTCATCGTCGCGGCGGCATTGGCGTAGCCCATGCCCGTCACCACGTTGCAGACATCGTTCCGGTTACAACGGACTACCGGATAGTCTGGCGACAATCCCGGTACACGGATTTCCTGGTTCAGCTTCAGCTGCTTGACCCACGGTTCGCTTTCCGGGGCGAACATGCTGATCACCATAGCCTTTACCGGGCGGGCGCGACGGGCCTGTGTGTTGTCCGATACCTCAACATTCGCAGCCATCACGGAGCTGGAAGCGAGTACTGCCAGCAATGCCGCGGCAGACAGGCGATTCATTCTAAAATTAACAGGGCGTTTCATCGATATTTCCTTTGAGACTTGGAGAGTGTTTTGCCTGGTGTCTATCAGGCATCACGGCCACTGATCTGTCTGCCACTCAACGTGGTACGCCAGACTTCCACTGGTCCCAATGATTAACGATGTCGCGAATCAACGGCACACCTGCGTTGTACAGATTGTTGATTGCAGGAACAAACCCACCCGATTCCTTCAGAATCAACGACTCATACGCTGTCTGTCCGGCATGGGGGCGGTCGAAGTTGGAAGCAGTACGCAATACCGCCACACGATTCAAATCCAGCAAGCCCACATTCGCGCCACGCTTCAGCGCCTCGTAAGTAGCGTTGTCTTCCTGCTGCGAGGTGCAGTAAGTACCTTTACCGTCAGTCAACAGCTTGACCCAATCCTCTGCCCGCTTGCCTAGCAGTTCCCCATGCCACCAAGTGTCACCCGCCATGGTGTCACACTGCACGACAGCAGGCGGCAGGTTGGCTGGTGCGGAAGTGTATTTGGCGCGATACGCCCTGGCCACATCGCTGTCATCGAGCACGGCACTCTTGGACAACGCCATCGCCTTTTGCAGTAATGCTTCGTTCAGTTGGAATACTTCGGTCTTGTAGTCCAAAGGCGGCTTCTGGCCAGGGGCCTTGGTATTGATACCCAGATAGCCGGTATTCCAACCATGCGGAATCTCACGCGCATCCAATTCCCACGCAATGCTGTAGTCCACCAGATAACGCGACCAGGTTGCCGAACCTAACGTGCCCTGCTTGGGGTCGATGCCGGCAATTCCGGCAATCAGGAAGTAACTCTTGGACAGATCAAAACGACCGCTGAACACCAAAGCGGCCACCGAAGCCGCTGCATTGGCATGTCCCATGCCGGTAGTCAGTTGGCAAACACCATCTGTATTGCAATTCACCGTTGGGTAGTCAGGTGACAGACCGGGCACTCTATATTTCTGTGTCAGTCTCAGGTTCTTGATCCAAGGTTCGCTTTCCGGACCAAACATACTGATCACCAGTGCTTTTACCTTGCGAGGTGAACCGGCTACATCGCCTTGTTGAGGAGAAGCCATCGTGGCCAATGACGTCATGGCAAGGCAGCTTGCCACGGTCAGCACTTTAAATTTCGTGCTCATACTCTTCATGAGGAGGACCCGCTTTAGATTAAAGGTCCCGCGATATAGCATGCCATACGAGTATTCATTAAATCATTATTTAATTAATATTAATTATGTAGATTAAGTGCTTTACAAACATGCAGCAAAGTGAATCAAGCAATACAATTAAAGAAGCAGGCAACCCAATAATACGAATCAATTACTTGAATAATCTGGACAGTGTTATGTGTCACATTTACCCGCTGTAAGTCTATGCAAAAAATTTTCACTACCAATAAGAGTAGGCATCGTCAATATTGCTAAAAAGCCATACAAATATATTCAAAAGCAACACCATCGCCGGCCAAAAACCATGATGGAGGACTGCCTAAGTAAGCGCGTCAGAAAAATATCTGACTACCTCCATGAATTAGGTACAGTTGTTCACTCATTGTTATGCGCAACGGTTAGCAAGGCACAGCACAGATATACTTGGGCAAGTAAAGTGATTGACTTCCTTGGTAAAAAATCAAAGCTAATAACTGATTACCGTGTAGAAAACCCACCTTTCTTGATCTTCGTAGGAATCCAATCGTCCTTATAGTTGTCAATCGACCAAGGTTTACCAAAGAAGAAGCCCTGTACTGCCGGACACCCCATGGCACGTAACAGACCAAACTGTTCCGGTGTCTCTATACCTTCTGCTGTCACTTCCAGCTCCAGGCTATTGGCCATTTGCATGATGCCCGAAACAAGGCCGACATCTCTCCCTGTCCCAGGCAATGAAGCAATGAAGGAACGATCGATCTTGATGCGTGTTACTGGCAGATACTTGAGCAATGCCAACGAAGAAAAACCCGAGCCAAAATCATCGATAGCCACGCAGATACGTTTCTCTCGCATAGCCTGCACCACTTTTCTGCTTGCATGGAAATCTTGCAATGTGGATTCGGTTATCTCGATCTCCAACAAATGTGGGGAAATTCGAGCCTGTTGCAATATCTCATTCAACTCAGTCAGGAACGCATCCCGCTTGAACTGGGCAGGTGAAATATTCACTGAAATAAACAACTGGGTATCGTATTGATGGTTCCATTTGTTGACTTGCTCAACCGCACACCTCAATACCCAAGTACCAATAGGTTCAATCAGGCCATTCTCTTCGATGATGGAAATGAATTTTTCCGGTTCCAGCAATCCCAGTATCGGATGGTGCCAGCGCAGTAATGCCTCAAAGCCAATCAGCTTCAATCCGTATAGATCAATAATGGGCTGGTAATGGATCGTGAATTCCCCTCGCTCCAGCGCACCATGCAAACTCTGCTCGATACTAATCCGGGTTCTGACGTTCTCAACCAAGTTGCTTGAATAAGCACAGACACGCCCTTTGCCCAGGCGTTTGGCTTCATACATAGCACTATCCGCGGCACTAAGTATTTGCGCCGGCGTCTCACCGTCGTCCGGGTAGCGTGCCATGCCGATGCTGGCGCCAATCGTAAGCTGTTGGTTTTCTATCGTAAGGGGTTCCAATACTGCCTTCAGGATTTTATTTGCGATACCTATCGCCTCAATGGATTGCCGTAAGTCCGGTACGATAACCACAAACTCATCACCACCCAGCCGAATCGCTTCATCATTACGCCGAATAGCCCGGGTAATGCGTATTGCCGTTTCCTGAATGACCCGGTCCCCCGCATGGTGTCCCATCGAGTCATTAATCGATTTGAATCCATCAAGGTCGATAAAAAGCAACGCGACATTGCCACGATGATGACTGGCACGCTCCACTTCACTTTCAAGCCGCTGATCCAGCAAGTAGCGGTTTCCCAATCCGGTTAATGGATCGTGATAAGCCAAATGCGCCAATTGGCGTTCCGCTTCCCGAATAGCTGATATGTCTGAAAGCGTCTGTACATACTGGACGGTCGCACCCCGGCTGTCTCGCACCGCACAGATATGCTTCAGCACCGGCAAAACCCGCCCATCTTTACATTTCACCGCGACTTCGCCGGACCAGAAACCATTCGGTATCTTGGCGATATCGTCATAGGTCATGTCCTGATCACGCCGGTTAAGCAGAAATTCCGTCGGGTGCCGGCCCAAGGCATCGGATTCCAGAAAACCCGTCAAGCGTGTGAACGAGGGATTGATGGAACGCACAATCCCATCGCTATCCAGAATCAATATACCCTCGGCAGTTGCACGGAATACCACGCCGGCTTGCCGTAGACGTTCTTCCATTTCTCTACGGACCGTAACATCCCTTACAGCCCCTATCACTATTTGCTTATCAGGTGCCCGCACGCGCAAGTTGCCGTACATCTCAAACCATACATATTGATTTTCTTCTCTCTGAACACGGAATTCACATTTAAAGAATCCTGGATTTTGAAGCGCTGCCTTTAATTCCGGCAGGTCATCCGGATGAACCTGACTAAACAAGGCAGACAAGCCCTTCTTCTCCATCGGCAGCCTATGTCCCCAGATACGTTCAAAGCATTCATCTCCATTGACTTGATCCTGTCCAGACTCCCATTCCCACGTGCCCAGTTCAGCTGCCTCAATTGCCAATGCCAGCTTTTGTTCCGCCTTGGACAACGCGATTTCCACGTCATGGCGTGAGCGTGCGGCCTGGATAACTGCATTCAGCTCCATGACGTTATAAGGTTTGCTCAAGTAACCAAATGGTCTGGCGCGCGCCGCACGGCTCACCGTTTTCTCATCCACATAGGCGGTCAGGAAAATTACTGGGACTTTCCAGTTTTCATAAATCGCTTGACAAGCATCAATCCCGTCGCCAGGGCCTTGAAGATGAATGTCCATCAACACCAGACTGGGTCGATGAATCTCCACCGCCTGAATAGCCGAAACCACATTCGAATGGATACCACACACCTCGTGGCCCATTCCCTCGAGTGTTTGCCTAAGGTCTAGCGCAACTACAGGTTCATCTTCAACGATCAGGATTCGCTCTGCGCGCATGATCAGGCCTCACTGGCCAAGTTATTAGTTGGTCACTCGTGGCTAAGCATTGAATATCAAGCATTAGTTCAATGCCTTCCTCCCCGCGGGCGGAATCGAGCAAGCCCCATTCCTACTTGGACAGTCTGTCATTTCAAAGTGGTGCAAAGCTCAATCACATTTAACACTAGCCTATTGGCAAGCAAGCTTTATGGGATTGTAAGAAGCTTGCAGTGTGTCCCCCTGTCCAAGGAAATCCCTTACGCAAAACAAACAGCTCAGGCCGTTTATGGACTGAGCTGCTTGAATTACTGAGCTTGGTACTCGGCGGCGCAACCTCCCCCTACCGCTTGATCCCCTCAATCACAATCTCCACCCGCCGGTTCGGCTGCAAACAACGCACCAACGCCGCCGTCCGCTTCGTCGACTTCCCACACGCCGCTATCTGATCCGCCTTACCCCTCCCCTGCGCGCTCATCGGTCCACTCACCCCCTTCTCCTTCAGGTAGTTCGCCACCGTGTGCGCACGCCGTTCCGACAGCGCCTGGTTGTAATGCTCACTCCCCAACCGGTCCGTGTAGCCCGTGATCGTCATCCGCTCTATCCGC